>JBEBXF010000034.1:0-15071 GCA_040391725.1 Eoetvoesiella caeni
TTCCAGTTCCCGGCGATTATCGGCGGCACCGTGCCCGTCGTTAACGTCGACGGCATCAAGCCCGGCCAGCTCAAGCTGTCGGGCCCGCTGCTGGCCGACATCTTCCTGGGCAAGGTCACCAAGTGGGACGACGCCGCCATCAAGAAAATCAACCCCGACATCAAGCTGCCCAGCGCTTCCATCATTGTGGTGCACCGCTCCGACGGCTCGGGCACGACTTTCGGCTGGACCAACTACCTGTCCAAGGTGTCGTCCGCCTGGAAAGAGAAGGTCGGCGAAGGCAAGGCTGTAAAATGGCCCACCGGCCAGGGCGGCAAGGGCAATGAAGGCGTGGCCGCCTATGTGCGCCAGTTGAAGAATTCCATCGGCTATGTCGAATACGCCTATGCCAAGCAAAATACTCTGGCCTGGACCCAGATTCAGAACAGCGCGGGCAAGTTCGTGCAGCCCTCGCAGGAAGCGTTTGCCGCGGCGGCCGTCAATGCCGACTGGAAAAGCGTCCCGGGCATGGGCGTGGTTCTGACCAACGAGCCGGGCGCCGACTCCTGGCCGGTTACCTCCGCGTCGTTCATTTTGCTCCACATGGTCCAGGATCAGCCTGCCAAGGGCAAGGAAGTGCTTGCTTTCTTCGACTGGGCATTCAAGAACGGCGGCGACATGGCCAAGAGCCTGGATTACGTGCCCATGCCCGCCGCGGTGACCAGCCAGATCACCCAGTTGTGGGCCGCGCAGATCAAGGGCGCCGACGGTTCGGCCGTCTGGAAATAAGCCGGGTAAAATAGGGGCGTCACTATAATAATGCCCCTGGAAGACGGCGCTGTGGATGCGGCGCCGTCTTTGTTGTGTAAGAGTTACAGTATGTGTTGTCCATAATGTCAGGGGAATCCGATTGCCAATGCCGTCAGCCTCCAGCACCACCAAAAAGAACCATCATGAGTCATAGCCGAAATGGTTTGATGGACGTCGTATTCAAGAACGTCACACGTACATTTGCTTTCCTGGTGTTCATACTGTTGGCCGCGATCATGGTTTCGCTGGCATATGGCAGCCGGGAGTCCATCGCCGCCTTCGGGCTGGGCTTTCTCTGGACCAACAACTGGGATCCCGTCAATCAACTGTACGGCGCCCTGGTGCCCGTCGTGGGCACGCTGCTCACGTCCATCATCGCGCTGATCATCGCCGTGCCGGTCTCGTTCGGCATCGCCATGTTCCTGACCGAGCTGTCGCCCACCTGGCTGCGCCGGCCCCTGGGCACGGCGGTCGAGATGCTGGCGGCCATTCCCTCCATCATCTACGGGATGTGGGGGCTGTTCGTGTTCGTACCCCTGTTCCAGACATACATTCAACCCGGCGTCATTTCGTTTTTCGAATATGTACCTGTGCTCAGCAAGGTTTTCTCCGGCCCTCCGTTCGGCATCGGCGTATTCACGGCCGGCCTCATTCTCTCGATCATGGTCATCCCGTTCATCACGGCCGTCATGCGCGACGTCTTCGAGCTGGTGCCCGGCATGCTCAAGGAGTCGGCCTACGGGCTGGGCGGCACGACCTGGGAAGTCGTCTGGAAGGTGGTTCTGCCCTATACCAAGCATGGCGTCATTGGTGGCATCATGCTGGGGCTGGGCCGGGCGCTGGGCGAAACCATGGCGGTGACCTTCGTCATCGGCAACGCGTTCAACCTGCCCAGTTCCATTTTCGCGCCTTCCAACTCCATAGCGTCGGCGCTGGCCAACGAGTTCAACGAAGCGGGCGGGATGCAGAAGTCGGCCTTGCTGGAATTGGGACTTATCCTGTTCCTCATTACCACCGTGGTCTTGATTCTTTCCAAGCTACTCTTGCTTCGCCTGTCCAAGGGCGAGGGCACCTCGCACTGATCGGAACGCACCCACCATGTTCGATTCCAATTCCATCGTCAGCCTTTCCAACCCGGTGTACAAGCGCAGGCAGCGTTTCAACCGCCTGATGCTGGGCCTGTCCTTCGTGGCGCTGCTGTTTGGCCTGTTCTGGCTTTTCTGGATCATCCTCACCCTTGTCGTCAAGGGCGGCGGGGCGCTTTCGCTCAGCCTGCTTACCCAGGTCACGCCGCCGCCGGGGGCGGCGGGCGGCCTGCTGAACGCCATTGTCGGCAGCATCATGATGGCGGTCGTGGGCACGCTCATCGGCACGCCCATCGGCATCCTGGCCGGCACCTACCTGGCCGAATACGGCCGGCGCGGCTGGCTGGCGCCGGCAACGCGCTTCCTCAACGATGTATTGTTGTCGGCGCCCTCCATCATCATCGGCCTTTTCATCTATGCCATCTACGTGGCGCAGGTCGGCCATTATTCCGGCTGGGCGGGCTCGTTCGCCCTGGCCATCCTGGTGATCCCGGTCGTGGTGCGCTCCACCGACAACATGCTGCTGCTGGTGCCCAACAGCCTGCGCGAAGCGGCGGCTGCCCTGGGTTGCCCGCAATGGCGCATCGTCACCATGATCTGCTACCGCGCGGCAAGCACCGGCATCATCACCGGCGTGCTGCTGGCCGTAGCCCGCATTTCGGGCGAAACCGCGCCCTTGCTGTTCACGGCGCTGAACAACCAGTTCATGTCCATGAACATGAATGCGCCGGTATCCAATCTGCCCGTGGTGATCTTCCAGTACGCCGCCAGTCCCTATGTCGACTGGAATCGTCTGGCCTGGGCCGGCGCCGTGCTGATCACTCTGCTGGTGCTGGGCATAAATATTGCCGCGCGCGCCTTGTTTCGTAAATAATCCGGATTAACGCCGAATCCGCTCTACGGGCGCTTCGCCTGCAGCGGGCTCTTGTTTGGAACTGACCATGACTACCCTTCAATCCGCCGACCGTGTCAAGCTTGAAGTCAAGAACCTCAATTTCTTTTACGGCAAGTACCAGGCCATCCATAACGTCAATATGTCGATCAAGGAAAACAAGGTCACGGCATTCATCGGGCCTTCGGGCTGCGGCAAGTCGACGCTGCTGCGCACGTTCAACCGCATGTACGAACTGTACCCGGGGCAGCGCGCCGAAGGCGAAATCAATCTCGACGGCGACAACATTCTGACTTCGCGGATGGACATCTCGCTGATCCGCGCCAAGATCGGCATGGTGTTTCAAAAGCCGACCCCTTTTCCCATGAGCATCTACGACAACATCGCCTTCGGCGTGCGTCTGTTCGAAAAGCTCAGCAAGGGCGAGATGGACGAGCGCGTCGAGTGGGCGCTGACCAAGGCGGCCCTGTGGACGGAGGTCAAGGACAAGCTGCAGCAAAGCGGCAACGGCTTGTCGGGCGGACAGCAGCAGCGCCTGTGCATCGCCCGCGGCGTGGCCATCAAACCCGAGGTGCTGCTGCTCGATGAACCTTGCTCGGCGCTGGATCCGATTTCTACCGCCAAGATCGAAGAGCTCATCACCGAACTCAAGTCCGAGTACACCGTCGTGATCGTGACCCACAATATGCAGCAGGCTGCGCGATGCTCGGACTATACGGCGTACATGTACCTGGGCGAACTCATGGAGTTCGGCGAGACCGACACCATTTTCGTCAAGCCCGCTCGTAAAGAAACCGAAGACTATATAACCGGCCGCTTCGGATAAGGGCTCGGGCGGCGAACATGCCCTGAGCCCTCAGGGCAGCCGCTACGCGCCAGGTTTTATCCAGATCTAAAAAACCACGAAGATCAGCTTCGAGACGAAGGTGGCCGCGTTGGGCAGCGGCGGCGAGAGTTCTTTTGTCGTGGATGGATTGAACGATGCGCCGACGGCGTTCTGGCCGGCCGATTGGGAAGCGACGCTGCCTTGAGCTGTTTGTTCCGGGTCGCTGCTGCCAAGATCGATGGATTGCGTGTGGTAGGGCGTGATGCCGGGCTGGCAGATGACGGTGACGTTGCGCTGGGCCTGGGGGCCGAACAAGGCCTGCTGCGTATCGCATTGCGATGTGACGGTAATGCGGGCCGTGAACGTGCCTTGCTCCTTGGCGGCGTCCGCCGGCGCGGCCAGCGCCGCCAGCGCGAGAGCCGGCAGCAGCAATATGGCCAGCCAGGGTGTTCGCGTTGTCGTGGTTGCGCTCATGGAGAAATGCTCTTCCGGTCAATAAGTGATGGTAACGACAACTGTGTCGGTAAACGTTCCGACTCCGGGCGTGGACTGCGCCGGAACCCTGCCGTAGACGGTCAGCACCTGAGGCTGGCCGTTGCCCACGCCAGAAACGTCGTTGTAGCCGCTGCTGTTTCCCCAGCGGCTGGTGCGCTGTGCATCGCGATACAGCTCGTAATTGAGATAGCCGCCCGGCCCTTGCAGGCGTCGCTGCCCGGATGCGCTGTTCAAGCCGTCACCCAGTCCTACATGATAACCGTTGGCGCCCTGACCGCCGTTGCAGGTGACGGTGATGGTGGCGGTGCTGTCGACGTTCTGGGTCAGGTTCTGGAAGACCGTGCCGAAGTCCATGGTCGTGATCTGGCCAAGCTGGCATTCGCTTTGCACGATGGCCTGGATGTAATAGGTCGACGTGGACGTCGTCATGCCCGAGCCCGAGCAGTTCGGCGATGGGACGCCGGTGACGTCTTTGTAGCTCATGATCATTGGCCAGCCGCCTATGCCGTTCGTGCTGTAATAGCCCGCGGGCAGTCCCTGCTGGCCTGCGGCCTTGATACGGCCGTACAGGGTAAGCGTCGACGTCTTGTAATACTCACCTGCGCCGAAGCTCATGATGACGGGAACGGGCGCGTAGCTTGCGCCGGTTTTGCCCCATATGGTGGAACGGGCGGCATCCGAGTAAAGATTGAACGCCATGCGCGAGCCATTATTGCTGTCGCTGGGCAAGGTTCTGGGGTCGTAAGAAGCCGTGCTGGGATCGGGCCCCATGCTGAAGCAGACCAGCACCTGCGTGCCGGGCGAAGAGCTGCATCCGTAAGAGATGGTGCTGCTGCTGTCGGTGATGCCGCCGGCCAGCAGGCTGACTGTGCCGAATACGAGATTGCCGGCATTGCCGTTGCAGCTCGGCCCGGCCTGGGCCGTGCTGATGCAGGCGCCGGCCAGCAGCAAGGCAAGAAACGCGGTGCGCAGGAACAAGAGAATATTTTTCATGGCGCGCTCGTCGAGGTATGGGCGGCCGGCGGCATTGGCCGGCACGGCAGCGGCCCTATTTCAGGCAAGGTGCCGGCCTTGTCATGGTAGGCGAAATGCACGGCGCAGGTCGAGGCGTCGTCATGCACGGTCAGGCGGTTGTCCGGCTGCAGGCCTTCCAGATACAGGCGGCCGTCGTATCCCACCCAGCCCGCCGGCTGTGCTCCGCCGTTCAGGAAAACCGGCGACCCCATGGCCACGTTCCGGCCGTCGGGACGGCGCAGTATCATCGAGGCGGCGTGGATGCGCTGCATGATGAATTTTACATTGATGCCCGATGCGTAGCGCGGTACGGCTTCGAGGTTGACGCGTTCGATGTGCATGTCGATGGGCAGGTTCGTGGGGTCGATGGAAATCCTGTTTTTTTCATACGATCGCAAGGACGGCACCAGCAGCAGGCCCCGGCTGTCGGTGTTGCCGATGAGGTGGTTCTGGCTCTTGACCGGCACGTCGGGCACGTCGTCCGTCGAAACCACGGCAAAGCTGTCGTAGATGCGGCGCGAGGCGAATAGGCCGCCGCCCATGGCCACCAGCGAGCCCGATGCGCCGGCATAGGCGTTTTGGCTGTTTCCCGCGCTGTTCACGCCCGCATTGATGTCCATGTATTGGGTGCGTTTGTTGACCTGCCCGCTGGCGTTCAAGGCTTGCTGGTCGGCTTGCTGCGCCTGCACGCTCCAGTTCCAGCCGGCCTCGTCGGGCGAGGTTTGGCTGACGCTGGTGGAATAGGTGTTGGAGCCTTTCGACCGCGATGCCGAGGCATAGGCCGACATGCCTTTGCCCCAGTTGAAGGACAGGTTCAGGAAGACCGAACGGTCGCTGCGGTCATCGAGATTCTGGTTGGCGCTGAGGCTTATCGTGACGCCGTGGGCAAAGGTGCGGGACCACGAGGCGCCGCCGTAGCGGTAGCGGGGTTGGCCGGCTTGCTGCAGATAGGCGTAGTTCAAGGCGAAGTTGCCGAGCTTGCCGCCATCCAGGCCGATGTAGGCGTTGTCGTTGCGCAGGACGGGCGTGCCGCCATACATGCTGGCGACATCCCTGTAGTTGTTGCTGCCGCGCTGGGTGCTGGCGCCCAGGCTGAAGGCGCCGCGCTGGAACTGGTAGCTGGCCCCGTACTGGGTGCCTTTCTCGCCTTGCGCGTTGCTGCGGGCGAAAGAGGCCGATACGGTGCCCAGCAGGCCCACGGTGGCTGCCACGCCGACGCCGCCCAGGGCTATGCCTTTGCTGCCTTCCGCATGGCTTTCCAGCGTCAGGAAATTGGTCAGGCCGTGCCGGATGGTGCCCGAAACCATGGGCTGGCGGGCATAGTCGAACGATTGGTAGCCATAGTTGTTGCGCACATATCCGGCTTCGAACGACCAGTCGGTCAGGCCTTCGCGCAATAAGCGGGTGGAGTTGTAGAAGGGGAAGTTGATCAGGGTTCGCCGCCCCAGCGCGTCGGTCAGCACCACTTGCGCCTGGCCGGCGCCATTGATGCTGGGCATGGCATTCAGTTCGAAGGGCCCCGCCGGTACCTTGCCGCTGTATTGCTGGATGCCGTTGATATACATTTCGACCGCCGAAGGCAGGGCGGCCGAGCCGAAATAGGCCGGCAGAGGCGTGGTGGTCTGGTAGGGCTGCAGGGCGAAGTTGCGCGAAACCTGAAAACCGCCGATGCGCGTGCTGCGCGTCCACGTAAGGCTGTTGGTCAGTGTGTCGCCCAGCCGGAAGGTGATTTCCTTGTCCTGCAGCGAATGCTCCAGCGTGGTGTCCATGCGAACCGTGGTGCGTTGCCAGCCTGTCTGGTCGTGGACACGCTGGCCCTGCACCAGATAGGAATTGCTGACGACGCCCAGGTTGTTGAAGGCCCGCATTTCGAAGTAACCGCTCAGGCTGAGGTCGTTCTTGTTGGTATACGAGGAATACAGATCGTAATTCAGCAGCAGGCCGGGCGACGCCGTAGCGGCGGTGCGCGCGCCGGAGTTGGGCCCCAGCACCGCCGTGTCAACGTTTAGAACGGAAAAAGGAGCTGTGATGTCGACACTTTGCAGGTTGCTGTTGTAGCTAACCTTGACGCCGGGGTAGGCGCTTAATGGTGTGCCGGCCGGTATGCTGTCCAGGAATTCGGCGCGAAAGCCCAATTGCAGTGCGCTTTCCCTGGACAAATAAAGCTGCCCGTCGCGCTCGGTGAAGGGCGTCAAGTCCACATCGGGGTTGCCGTTGACCTTGGCTGCCAGAAAAACGGCGGCACCAGCACCGGACATCGCTGGATCCGCTGCTTGTCCGCCGGGCGCTGCAGGTGCTGCGGGCGCTGGTTGAGCCGCGACTGCCATATGATCTACGCCACCTATGACTAGAGGGATGATTGCGCATCGGCTAATGAGCCTTGGTAATTGGAGCAACGCTCGTATCTGCTTTGACGCCATTGATCAGGCTGGTGAAAGTTCCACCCTTGGTGAACAGGCCGGGAGATACGGTAAGTGGGATGTTCCGGTATTGACCAGGCAATACATATCCGGCCAGGCCGCCCGCCACGGTGGTTGTCTTGCCGCTTGGCGGCGTAAACGAAATATCCGCCAACTGGGCATGGGTGTTTCCGGAGTTCGTGACGATTAATCCGGCATGCCCGCCCGACTGCTGCATCGACCAGGCCAGCACGGGCTTGGCGGGTGCCGTGCCGGCGATGAAGACGGGAACCGAATAGCGGAATACAAAATCCAGGCCCGCTTTGCTTTTGACCCTTTTTATGGGCAGTTCGTCGATGAGCAGCCGATAAGTGCGCTCGTCGGCGGCGGGCGCCGCCATGGGGCCCATGCGCACCAGGCGTACAAGCTGCTGCTTGCCGGGTTCGATCTGCACCATGGGGGGGCTGGCCACCATGCCTTCGTCCGGGGTCAGAACGTCTTCGCCCTGGCTCTGCGACCAGCGGTATACGCGAACCTGCGCGTGCACGACCTCGCTGCCCGAGTTGCGCAGCCAGACTTCATCCGCCTTTTTATCCGCCGGAATGGTAAGGCTGACCGGAGCAATTTGCAGGCCCGCCGCCAGCAGGCTGGCGCCGGGAATGCCCAGGGCAAGCACGGCTATGATCAGCCGCTTGATGAAATGGCTCCATATTGCCCGCATGGAAACGCCCGCAAAAAGTAAGCCTGGAATCATCTGAGTTGCTTGGGTTGTTCAATATTCAACGTTGATGGAGACGACGTCGGAGTAGGTGGCGGCGGGCACGTTCAGGCTGGTCGTGGTCTTGCCGTACACGGTAAACGCCTGGGCCGTGCCTGTGCCGGTCGACGATTTGACATTGGCGGTTCCCGTCGTGGTGTTGCCCCAGACCGTCGTGCCCGCGTCTTGATAAAGCTGATAGCCGATGGTGTAGGCGGTTCCGCCCACGGTGGCTGTCATGGTGCCTTTGCCATCGTCCGTGGATCCACTGGCGGTGGACTTCAGGCCGATGGTGTAAGGGGTTTGATTGGTGCAGGTCACGGAAAAGCCGCCATTGCTGGCGCTGATCGGGCCGGCTGCGGTCGATGCGTTGCTGCCGAAATCCAGATCGGTGCTGGCGCCGGTGATGGCGCAATTGCTGGTGATGGTTATCTTGGCGTTGAGGCTTCCGGTTGCCGTGGCGGCCGAGGCGGTCGTGGACAACGATACCCCGGCGATCATTGCGATGGCGGTGAGCAGTAATTGGCTGGTTTTCATGATGGTGTCCTTTATTCGATTTTGAGAAAGCGGGCTTCTGGAATTGTTGGAAAGAGCTGTTGAGTTGCTAAGGGGCGGGCTGGCGATACATTGCATTGACCCTAAATATGTTCAGATATATTGATCAGCATCTAGGTATGAAAAAACTGAAAACAAGGCTGCCGTAAAACACAAAAGCTTATGTTTATGGGATGGCTTGCAGGGCTTGCAGGTGTAGCGGCGGCAGGCTATAGCCGCGCGCAGCCAGACGCCGCACGAGCAAGCGCGGGTGTCATGGCTTCAAGGGATACGGTGCGACCGCCAAGGCGATGGCGATAACCGGTGCGGCCGTATTGGCTACGGCCACGGTGCGTGGAAAGCGTTTGACTTTCATGATAGAGCCTGGACAGAGTGTTTATCAGCAAGGAAAAGCAAGTTTTATTGGCATTTCAACCAATAGTTTTTGCAATGGCTTTCCGCACCTGCCGCTTTTTTTTGAGTTGCCGCGCACGTGTGTCGCGCGGCGAATCAAATGGCTTTTAATGTCTGTCAAGCTCGCATACCCCGGATTCTACCGCCCAAATTTTGCCTTTTCAATCATTTTTATCCGGAAGCCCCACATTTCATCGAAAAGGGTTCCGAAGCGTCGTATTAAAGCGTCGAATTAATTAGACACTGGAAGCGGGCTTCATGAGCGTCTTCCCGCACGCGGCGGCGTAAAATACACCGCGCAATGACAATGCGGCTTTGCAAGATGCTTGCAAAGCCGCATGAATATTGGTCGGGGCGAAAGGATTCGAACCTTCGACCCTCTGGTCCCAAACCAGATGCGCTACCAGGCTGCGCTACGCCCCGACAAGAGCAAGATTATGGCACAACCACCATATTTTGTCCCGGCGGTGCCGGGCATCGGACGGACGGGAGCTTGGAGTCAGTTGCGGATGCGCAGTTGCGGCAAGGTATAGCGCTGATTCTTGTAGACCCAGTTTGGCCATAGCACATGCGCCAGGGCCTCTTGGGCCAGCTCGGGATCCAGCGTCGTGGGGGTGTAGGTGGCGGGGGCCTGGTAGACATATTGGCTGGGGCTGCGGTGGGGTTCCAGCACGATGAGCTGTTCGCCCCGCAGGTAGCCATAGTTTTCGTTGTATTGCATCAAGGCGCGGTCGCCGCCGGGGTGTGTCAGGTCCCGGCCCACCATGGGGTGTTCGGTTTGCAGGCCGGCGATGGAAAGCAGGGTGGGCGCCAGGTCGATCTGGCTGATCAGGCGGTCGTCGCGGCGCGCCTGGACATCGGCGCCGACGATCAGCGCGGGAATATGGAAATGCCGCAAGGGCACCAGGCTTGCGCCGCCCACCCGGGCGTCGTGATCGGCCACGACCAGGAACACGGTATCTTCCCAGTATGGCGATTGCCGGGCTTTTTCAAAGAATTGCCCGATGGCCCAGTCGGCATAGCGCACCGAGTTTTCGTTGGTGGCGGGGTTGCCCCGGGGGTCGATGCGGCCGGCCGGATATTCCCAAGGGGTGTGGTTGGTCACCGAAAAAGCCAGGGTCAGGGTGGGTTGGTCGGGCGGATTGCTGAGCAGCGCGTCCAGCTTGGCGAACATGTCTTCGTCCGAAGCGCCCCATGTGCCGACGAAGGCCGGGTTGTCGAAGGACGAACGCTCGTAGAGATCGTCGAATCCGTTCCCCAGGAAGAAGCTTTTCATATTGTCGAAATGCGCTTCGCCGCCGTAGATGAAGCGCGATCGGTAGCCGTGCTGTTTGAGCAATTGGGCCAGCGTGAAGAAATTGCTTTGAGCGCCCGACAAGCGCAGGGCCGCATCGGAAATGGTGGGCGGAAAGCCCGCGACGACGGCCTCCAGGCCGCGCACCGAGCGCGTGCCGGTCGCGTAGGCGCGGGTGAAGTTCCAGCCGGTGGCCGCCAGGGCGTCCAAATTGGGGGTGAGGTCGGCGCCGCCCAGATTGCCCACGAACTGCGCGCCCAGGCTTTCTTCGACGATGAGGACGATGTTCAGGGGACGCGCGCGCGCGGCTTGCGGCGCCTGTATGTGCAGGGAAGGAATGTCGCCGTCCAGGGCGGCGATGTCGGCGCACTGGTTGACGATGCGCAGCATGTCTTCGGTCGGCATATTGCCGTAGACGTCCGCGGCGGAGCGTTCGTTCTTCATGCTGTATACGGCGTAAAGAACGCTGTACAGCGAATTGAGCGGCAGGGTGTTGAGCATGCTGTCGCCGCAGTACGCCACCGACGACGGATTGATGGGGCGGTGGCCCAGGGTGCCGCGTATGGCCAGCACGATGACGGCGCCGGCGACGAGGGTTGCGACGGGCCGCAGCCACCATGTCATGGGAGCGTCGGCCGGGCCTTGGCCGAACCATTCGAACCCCAGCCATGTCGCCAGGACGAGGATGAGGACGCCGCCGAAGATGACGGCTTTATAGCCTTTCCAGAGCATGCCGAAAACTTCCTGGGGATGCTCCAGGTATTCGACGTACAAGCGATTGGGGCGCGTGTCGTATTCGTAGATGAATTGCGGTGTGGAGACTTCCAGCAAAATCAGGAGGAACCAGGCAATGGTCAGCCACCAGCCCGTAATCGCCACCGCCAGCGGATAATGGCCCAGCCACGGAGACAGCAGGGCGGGAACGCCCGCCAGCATGGCGATCTGGATGGCATCGATGCGAAGGCCGCCTTTCAGAATGGGCCATATCCCGCCCGCGCTTTGCACCCGGCGCCACTGCCAGGCGGCCAGGAGGCCGCGGCTCAATGTCAGCAGGCCAAAGCCGCACACGATGAAGATCAGGGTTTGTAGACGCATGGAACGAGTTGCTGTATTGAAAATATCGGATTATCGGGTTATGTTCGCTTTTTGCTTCCCAGAATCATACTAGCGTTTGGTTTTCCCCTTACCAAACTTTTCACCGAGTCAGGCCGACACACGCAAATGCCAAAAACCAGATCGACGCCAGCAAAATCGGCTTCTCCGGCAGCTTCAACAATATTGGGCGGTTACGATTTTTCCGAGCAAGTCGGGCACTTGCTGCGGCGCGCCTATCAGCGGCACACCGCCTTGTTTCAGCAGGTCATTCCCGATACTCAGCTTACCGGCGCGCAATGGGTGGTTCTGTGCGCCGTCGAAGCCAGCGCGGCCTGCTCGCTGAGCGATATCGTCAAGCAAACGGCCATCGACCAGGCGACCGCCCGCGGGATCATCGATAGGCTAAAGTCCCGGCACTTGCTGGTGGTGCGCCAGGACGAGCGCGACCGGCGCAAGGTGCTGGTCAGTCTTACGCCGGAAGGCAAGAGCCTGGTGCAGTCCACCGTGCCGTTCGCCTTCGAAATCACCGAAAAGACTTTCCAGGGCTTCAACCCCGCCGAGCGCACAGCACTCGTGTACCTGCTGAACAAAATGTGTCTTTCCGATTCGATCGACAGCGCCGAATAAATTCGGCAACCGCCAAGGCCGCCACAATTTGGCGGCCTTGTTTTTTTAGGGGAAATTAAAACGTATACGTGTTAATTACTGGGTTTTTTTCATCATCGCATCGGTTCTACAGAGGGGGGAATGCCTGGCGTTTTTTGTGAGTTCTGCTTGAAATTATTGGGGTTTTCTTGGGCTAATTGAATTTTTTTCGCAGTTTTTTAAAGATGAATCAAGGGTTTATCCCTAGGGCTACTTTTCTTTACTCGAAAAAACTACATGTGTACACTTCATTAGGCATTTCACTTTTTGACATCGCATCGTTGTTTCCGGCACAACGCCAACAGCGCTGCATCACGATAGGGAAAATACATGAAAGGCAAGAATCTATATGCATCGCTGCTCGGTGCGGCGCTGTTTGCAACGCTGTCCACAGCGGCTGTTGCACAAGGTACTATCAAGATCGGAGAAGTAAACAGCTATAAAACACAGCCTGCGTTCCTGGGCCCGTATAAAAACGGCATGGATCTGGCCATCGACGAAATCAACGCGGCAGGCGGCGTCAATGGCAAGAAGCTCGAGCTGATCACCCGCGACGACAACTCCAATACCGGCGATGCCGTCCGGGCGGTCGAAGAGCTGGTTTCGCGCGACAAGGTCGATGTGCTGACCGGCACCTTTCTTTCCAACGTAGGCCTGGCCGTCACCGACTACGCCAAGCATAAAAAAGTGTTTTTCCTGGCCAGCGAGCCCCTGACCGACAAGATCGTCTGGGCCGACGGCAATCATTACACGTTCCGCCTGCGTCCTTCCACCTACATGCAAGTGGCCATGCTCATTCCCGAGGCCGCCAAGCTCAAGAAAAAACGCTGGGCGCTGGTTTATCCCAACTACGAATACGGCCAGTCGGCCGCCGCCACCTTCAAGAAGCTCCTGAAGGCCGCCCAGCCCGACGTCGAGTTCGTCGCCGAGCAAGCCACGCCGCTGGGCAAGGTCGATGCCGGCAACGTGGTGCAAGCGCTTTCCGACGCCAAGCCCGATGCCGTGTTCAACGTACTGTTCGCCGCCGATCTGGCCAAGTTCGTGCGCGCCGGCACCGAGCGCAATTTCTTCAAGGGCCTGTCGGTGGTCAGCCTGCTTACGGGCGAGCCCGAATACCTGGATCCGCTGGGCTCCGAGACTCCCGAGGGCTGGATCGTCACGGGCTACCCCTGGTATGCCATCGACACGCCCGAGCACAAGGCCTTCCTGGCTGCCTACCAGGCCAAGTATCACGACTACCCGCGCCTGGGCACCATCGTCGGCTATAGCGCGATCAAGTCGCTGGCCGCCGGCATGAAAAAGGCCGGATCGACCAAGACCGAAGCCATGATCAAGGCATTCGAAGGCCTGAAGCTGGATACCCCCCTGGGCCCCATCGAATACCGCGCCATCGATCATCAATCGACCATGGGCGCCTACGTGGGCACGCTGACCAAGAAGGACGGCAAGGGCATCATGACGAACTTCCGTTATATCGACGGAGCCGCCGTTCAGCCGACCGACGCTCAAGTCAAGGAATGGCGCCCCGCCAGCGCCAAGTAAAAGGCCAATTTGGAACCGGTGCGCCGCCTCCTGGCGGCGTGCTGTTCTTCTACAGGTGGTAAAAGATGGATTTGTCGGGATTGATCGTCCAGTTCCTGAACGGGCTGGCGGAAGCTTCATCGCTGTTTCTGGTGGCGGCGGGGCTGTCTCTTATTTTTGGCGTGACGCGTATCGTCAACTTCGCCCATGGCTCGCTGTACATGCTGGGCATCTATGTGGCGTACACGGTGGTCCAGTCGATCGGGCATACCCCGCTGGGCTTCTGGTTCGCCATCATCGCCTCCGCGCTGCTGGTGGGTGCGCTGGGCGCGCTGATCGAAATCATACTGTTGCGGCGCATCTATCGTGCGCCGGAGCTCTTCCAGCTGCTGGCCACTTTCGCGCTGGTGCTGGTCATCAATGACGCCGTGCTCTGGATCTGGGGGCCGGAAGACCTGCTGGGCCCTGTTGCTCCGGGTTTGAACGGCTCCATCCAGGTTCTGGGCCGCTATCTGCCCAAATACGATATTGCCTTGATCGTCATCGGGCCGCTGGTGCTGGGTTTGCTGTGGCTGCTCCTCCGGCGTACCCGCTGGGGCACGCTGGTGCGCGCGGCGACCCAGGATCGTGAAATGCTGGGCGCCCTGGGCGTGAACCAGGCCTGGCTGTTTACAGGTGTCTTCGCCTTGGGGTCTTTTTTGGCGGCTCTGGGCGGCGCGGCGCAGATCCCCCGCCTGCCGGCCAATCTTACGCTGGATCTCAGCGTCATCGGCGATGCGTTCGTGGTGGTGGTGGTCGGCGGGATGGGCTCCATCCCCGGCGCCTATGTCGCGGCGCTCATCATTGCCGAACTCAAGGCATTGTGCATTGCCCTGGGCACGGTCGATATCTTCGGCATCAGTTTTGCGTTTCCCAAGCTGACCTTGGTCGTGGAGTTCATTTTCATGGCCATCGTGCTGGTGTTCCGCCCATGGGGCCTGTTCGGCAGGGTTCAGGCGGCAAGCCGCAACTCCGCGCCCATCGAAGCTCCGCTGCGTCCGGCCCGCACGCCTTTCAAGGTGTTCATTGCGGTCGTCGTGGTGGCGCTGGCGGTCGTCCCGTCGCTGTCGAACTGGCTGCCTTATGGCTCGGTGCTCATGCTCGACATCATCGTGGCCGCCTTGTTCGCGCTGAGCCTGCATTTCATGATGGGGCCGGGCGGCATGCACTCGTTCGGCCATGCCGCGTATTTCGGCCTTGGCGCATACGGCGCCGCGCTGCTGCTCAAGGCCGCCGCCTTTTCCATGGGCTGGTCGATCGCGCTGGCGCCGC
>JBEBXF010000035.1:0-15037 GCA_040391725.1 Eoetvoesiella caeni
CATATAGCCTGTTCCATCGGCGGCAACGTCGCCGAGAACGCCGGCGGGGTGCACTGCCTGAAATACGGTCTGACGCTGCACAATATTCTCCAGGTTACCGTCGTGACCATCGATGGCGACATCCTGACTCTGGGGTCGGAGGCCCTGGATTGCCCTGGATTCGACCTGGTCGCCCTGTTCACCGGGTCCGAAGGCCTGCTGGGCGTGGTGGTCGAGGTCACGGTAAAGCTTTTGGCCAAGCCGCAAGCGGCCAAGGTTCTCCTGGCCAGCTTCGACGACGTGGAAAAAGCGGGCGCCGCGGTCGCTATGATCATCGGCGCGGGCATTGTGCCCGCCGGCCTGGAAATGATGGATAACCTTGCCATCCGGGCGGCGGAAGACTTCGTCCATGCGGGCTATCCCGTCGATGCGCAGGCCATATTGTTGTGCGAGCTCGACGGCGCGCAGGTCGACGTTGCCGAGGATTGCGCCAGGGTCGACGCCGTCCTGCATGCGGCGGGAGCGGTCGAGGTGCGTGTGGCCAAAGACGAGCAAGAGCGCCAGCGTTTCTGGGCCGGACGCAAGAACGCGTTTCCGGCGGTGGGGCGCATTTCGCCGGATTATTACTGCATGGACGGCACCATCCCGCGCAAAGAGCTGCCCCGGGTACTGAAGAGAATTGCCGAGCTGTCCGAAACGTATGGCCTGCGGGTCGCCAACGTGTTTCATGCGGGCGACGGCAATATGCACCCCTTGATCCTGTTCGACGCGAATACACCGGGCGAGATGCAGCGGGCGGAAGACATCGGCGCGAAGATCCTCGAGCTGTGCGTGGAGGTGGGCGGGACGATTACGGGCGAACATGGCGTGGGCCGCGAGAAGATCAATCAGATGTGCGCGCAGTTCGACAGCGACGAGCTGCAATACTTTCATGCCTTGAAGGAAGCCTTCGACCCGCGCCGGTTGTTGAACCCCGGCAAGAACATCCCGACGCTGAACCGTTGCGCCGAGTTCGGGTCGATGCATGTGCACGCCGGAAAAACGGCGCATCCAGAACTGGAGCGTTTTTAATGGACGGGGGCGATCGTTCGGCGGATATCGCCAGCCGCCTGGTGGACCAGGTGCGGCAGGCGATTGCGGGCGGAACGCCGCTGCGCATCCGCGGTGGAAACAGCAAGGCCATGCTGGGCCGTCCGGTGGAGGCGGCCGAACTCGATATCCGCGGTCACTGCGGCATCGTGAAATACGATCCAAGCGAACTGGTCGTGACGGTTCGCGCGGGCACGTCGCTTGCCGAGCTGAACGCGGTTCTGGATGCTCAAGGGCAAATGCTGCCTTGCGAGCCGCCGGAATACGCGGGAAACGCAACCATTGGAGGCGCGGTGGCCAGCGGCCTTGCGGGGCCCCGCAGGCCCTGGTCGGGCTCGGTGCGGGATTTCGTGCTGGGCTGCCGCCTTGTCACCGGCCAGGCCAAGCATCTGAGGTTCGGCGGCGAAGTCATGAAGAACGTGGCCGGCTTCGATGTTTCCCGGCTGATGGCTGGCAGTTTCGGGTGTCTTGGCGTGTTGACCGAATTGTCGTTGAAGGTGCTGCCCAAGGCGCGTGAGTTGCGCTGTTTGTATTTCGACATGGAAGCCGGCGAGGCCCTGGCCGCGTTGTCCCGCTGGCGCCGAGCCGCCTTGCCTCTGACCGGGGCGCTGTACATGGCCGGCAGGCTGCACGTGCGTCTCGAGGGCGGGGTGGGCTCCGTGCTGGCCGCCTGCGGCCAGATGGGGGGCGACGAAGAGGCGCCGCAAATCTGGAGCGACCTGCGCGAGCAGCACTTGCCGTTCTTTGGGGATGGCAGGCCTTTATGGCGCCTTTCCGTTCCGGTCGATGCGCCTGTCCTCGAGCTGCCCGGCGAGAGCCTGCTGGATTGGGGCGGCGCCCAGCGCTGGCTCAAGAGCGATGCGCATGCCCAGGAAATACGCGCGCTGGCCGGCTCGTTGGGAGGACATGCCACATGCTTCGCCCCCGGCCCGGGCATCGAGCCGTTTCACCCGCTGCCCGAAGCGATGCTGCGCATCCAGAAGCGGTTGAAAACCAGCATGGATCCTCACGGAATTTTCAATCCAGGACGCATGTACCCCGACATTTGAAGAGCGTCAATGCAAACCAATCTAAGCGAAAACATCAAAGGCCTGCGGCGCGCGCAAGAAGCCGAAAGCATCCTGAGGTCCTGTGTGCATTGCGGCTTTTGCAACGCAACCTGCCCAACCTACCAGATCACGGGCGACGAGCTGGATGGCCCGCGCGGGCGCATCTATCTGATCAAGTCGTTTCTGGAAGGCGGGCAGGCAAGCGAAAAGACGCAACGGCATCTGGATCGCTGCCTTACATGCAGGAACTGTGAAACAACCTGTCCGTCGGGCGTGCGGTATCACTCGCTGCTCGATATCGGGCGCGCCCAAATGGCGGAGCACGTTTCCAGGCCATGGAAGCAAAGACTCTTGCGGGGTTGGCTGCGGCTTCTGGTTCCTCGGCGCGCCGCGTTCGGCGCGGCCTTGACGGCCGGGCGCTGGCTTCAGCCCTGTCTGCCCACGGCCTGGCAAGAAAAGATTCCGGCGCGGGCGGTTGCGGCCAAGGCGAGGCCGCCCGCGCGGCATGGGCGTAGAGTCCTCATGCTCGAGGGCTGCGTGCAGCCTGCGCTATCGCCCAATACGAACGCGGCGGCGGCTCGCGTGCTGGACAGGGTTGGCATCAGCGTTGCGGCGGCCGCAAGCGCCGGCTGCTGCGGCGCCACCGACTATCACCTGGACGCGCAGGACACGGGCCTGGCGCGCGCGCGGCGCAATATCGATGCCTGGTGGCCGGCCATCGAGGACGGCGCCGAGGCCATCGTGATGACGGCCAGCGGCTGCGGCGCCTTTGTGAAGGAGTACGCGGACCTGCTAAGCCACGACCCCGCCTACGCGGAAAAGGCCAGGCGCGTCAGCAGCCTGACTCGCGATCTGGCCGAGGTCATCGCCGCCGAGCCGCTGGACGAATTGTGCACCGGCCCACGCATGAAAGTGGCCTTCCACTGCCCGTGCACATTGCAGCATGCCCAGAAACTGGGCGGTTCCGTAGAGCGCATCCTGGAGGCGCTGGGATTCGATCTGGCGCGCGTGCGGGATGGGCATTTGTGTTGCGGATCCGCGGGCACTTACTCGATTACCCAGCCAGAACTGGCCACGACGCTGCGCAACAACAAGCTGGATGCCCTGGAGGCCGAAGGGCCCGATGTGATCGCCACGGCCAATATCGGTTGCCAGACGCACTTGAACAGCGCGGCGCGTACACCGGTACGGCACTGGATCGAGCTTGTCGAGGAAGCCTTGCCTGAACGAGGTTGACTGGAAACTGACAACGCGGCCCTCTCTTTTAAAAGGGCTGCTTTTTTTCTACGGTCATTGCCAGCGCGTGCATACCTGGGCGATCTGATCGCGCAGCCATCGATGCAGCGGGTTGTTGTGGGTGCGGTCGTGCCACATGAGCACGACATTGATGGGTTCCAGCTTCAGAGGCGGCTCGAAGAGCCGGATCGGCGAAATGTCGGTGAATCTTTGCGCGATCCGCTCGGGAATGGTCGCGATGAGATTGGTTTGGGAAATGAGGAAAGGCACCCCCATGAACGTCGGCTTCGACAGCGCGATGCGGCGCTGAACGCCCGCGGAGCGCATTGCACCGTCGATCAGCGCGTTATACATGGTGGCTCCCTCGCCGGGCTCCAGCGCCACGTGGTTGAAGTCGCAAAAGCGCTCCAGTGACAATGGCCGGTCGAAAAGCTCGTGCTCCGCTCTTGCGATGCCTATCAGGCGATCCGAGAACAACGGCCGGATGCGGACATTGTCCGGGGGGCTGGGGAAAAAAGTGAGTGCCATGTCGATTTCCCCGCTGCTCATGATCTCTCCGAGCTTGCGCGGGTTGGGCCCGACGACGCGAAGCGAGACATTGGGCGCCTGTTTTTGCAGCTCCAGCATCAGGTGGGGCATGACGACGAAGTCGATATAGTCGATAACGATCATGGTGATCGTCTCTGTGGCCTGGGCCGGGTCGAACGGCTGTTGGTCGTGAACCAGGACATCGACACTGCGCAGAATGTTCTCGACCTCGGGCAGGAGCGCGAGCGCCTTTTCCGTGGCGATCAGGCCTTTGGCGGATTTTACGAGCAGCGGATCATGGAACAGGTCGCGCAGCTTGGCCAGCGCCAGGCTCATGGAGGACTGGCTGATTTCCAG
Organism: Eoetvoesiella caeni; assembly: GCA_040391725.1. Taxonomy (GTDB): domain Bacteria; phylum Pseudomonadota; class Gammaproteobacteria; order Burkholderiales; family Burkholderiaceae_B; genus Eoetvoesia; species Eoetvoesia caeni_A. Next base: position 4,239 of record JBEBXF010000035.1, read on the forward strand.
GCGGTAAGCGGCCCGTGTAACGTGACATTCCCTGATCAATGCATCGAATGCGACAAGCAGATTCAGATCGACATTCCGAAGGCTCACGGCATTCTCCATGCATGGCTTGATGGCCGCGCACCCCTCATGACTGCTTGCGCGCTGCATCAACGAGAAATTAATAGTGGTTATTAATCGTGCGAATTGTAGCAGGCGAGGCCTTAATGTTTAATGAATCCAGTGCTTCAAAAGCGCAATGAATATCAAACAGAGACAACCCTTCTTCACGGCTTGGCAGCCGTCATTTTTTCATACTGCATAAGTCATTCCGGCCCGCTTTGGTGCGGCCGGCCGGCAAGTCTTTGCCGTTTTTTTCGGAGGTGTAGCAATGAGTATCCCAACTATTCGAGTCACGCGCGAAGAAATGCGCAAGCGCGTCGCCTTGTTTAGCGAAATCAAGGGCTATGGCGGCGGCTTGCCCGACAGCGATTATCCCAGCGCGCAGCGTCTTTTATATAACGTCATCGGATTCCAGCCGCTGGGGGCCCATGCCGAGGCTGTCACGTCTCCCGTCGGGGACATGGCGGCGGAAAATGCCGCCATCAAGATCAACGAAGGCTTCAATCTGGGATTTTGCGAGGCCAAGCCCGGCAAGGGCCCCATGATGCACAACCACGACACCAACGAAACCTTCATGCCGCTTACGGGACGGTGGCGCTGTTCGTGGGAAGTGGATGACCACGTCGAGTCCTTCGAAGTGGGGCCGCGCGATGTCATTTCATTTCCCGCCGGCGTGAATCGCCGCTTTGAAAACATCACCCATGAGGATCCCGACAATACGCACTGGATGTTGTTCGTCATCAGCGGAAACGGTCCCAAGGCCGAGTTCTCGCCGGGTGCCATGGCCGAGCTGGCCGAGAAGGGTTATGTCAAGGCCAATCCCGAAAAGTGAGAACAGCATGATCGATCAACTGACGACGCTGGAAGAGCGTTATTCATGGCACGATCTTGTCGTGGATGAGCATGAGTGGCGCTGGCTCGATACGGCTGCCGATGGGCCCGCCGCCGTCTTGCTGCCGGGCTCGGTGGGCGACGGGGCGATGTTCGCTCCCACGCTGCTTTCACTGGGCAGCCGCGCCCGGCTGATTGCCGTCACGTACCCGGCATTGTCGGACACAAACCGTTAGGCTCATGGGCTGGCCGCGGTCATGGATCACATCGGGCTGGAAGCGGCAACCACAGTCGGATCGTCGTTCGCCGCATACTGGGCGCAGTTCTTCGCGCTGCATTACCCGCAAAGGGTTGTCTCCCTGGTCATCGGCAATGGCTTTACCGACGGCAGCGACCTGGCGGCCAATCCTTTGTTCGACCGCGGCTATGTCGAAGGCATCGAACCTGCGGCCTTGCATCGGGAGTGGCTGCTGCGGATCCAGAACGCAGCGTCTTCGCCCTTGCAGCGGCTGCAGAACGTCATGCTGGCCGAACGGCAAAGTCCGGCCAACCTGCATTCCCGCTTTCTGGGCGTCGTGCGCTCGGTGGCGTGCGCTCCCCTCGATCTGCCGGATGCGTCAATCACCGTTCTGGACTGCGACGATGACCCGCTCATTCCACCGGCGGCGCGGGAAAGACTGCGAAACCGGTATCCGGCAGCGCACCATGTGTCTCTGGCGAACGGCGGCCATTACCCGCATGTGTTGAACGCCGTCGAGTATGAAGACGTTCTTTGGCGCAGCATGCGCAAGGATGCTGCCTGTGAAAAGAGTTGATACAGAAGGCATTGTGAAAAATAGTGTTTTGTTCTATTGACACGAAAAATCCAATTTTTTATAGTGAGCAATCGCTCACTTTTTAAGGCGACAAGGAGATTTGCATGTCCGATTCTGCAATGCCTGAAGTGAGGGAAATGGGGCGGTGCCATTCATGCGATCAGGATGGCTGTAGTGGAGTTCCGGATGCCCAAGGCCAGGCATAGGCCGGCATCTGTTGCAAGGATGGCGCGTTCGCGCCAGCCCCAAGAATGAAAATCAGGAGACTAAACATGAAATTGGCACGAAGAAAATGGCTGGCTTTTGCTGCCGCCGTCATGGCATCCGTCGGACTCTGTTCGGCCGGTATGCAAGCCCAGGCTGAAGAATTGCCGCCCATCAAGATCGGCGCGGCCATAGCCCAAACGGGGCCCTTGGCCGGAGGGGGGAAGTCTTCGCTTCTTTCCCTGCAGATATGGCGCGACGACGTCAACGCCAAGGGCGGCCTTCTAGGGCGCAAGGTGGAACTGGTCATCTATGACGATCAGGGAGTCCCCTCTCATGAGCCGGGAATCTATACCCGGCTCATGGATGTCGACAAGGTGGATTTGTTGATTTCTCCCTACGGCACCAATCCTACGGCGGCGGTGCTGCAAACCATCAAGCAGCGCGATTGGCTGATGATCGGCAATTTCGCTTTTGCCAACAATACTGAAATCAAGCACGACAAGTACTTTCAGATTGCCCCGTGGGGCGACGGCGCACAGGCCTGGGCGGGGGCGTTCATCGAGCCGGGCCTCAAGCTGGGCGCCAAAACCATCGCCTTTCTCGCCGCGGACACGGATTTCTCGCAGACCCTGGCGAATGGGGCGCGGGAAATGGCCAAGCAGAAGGGGCTGAAGGTCGTGTTCGACCAGAGCTATCCCGCATCCACGGTGGATTTTTCTTCTTTGCTGCGTTCCTTGAAGGCGGCAAAGCCCGATCTGGTGTTCGTGGCGTCGTACCCATCCGATTCCGCCGCCATCGTGCGCTCGATCAACGAGATAGGGGTGGGCAGTTCGGTCAAGATGCTTGGTGGCGGCATGGTGGGTCTGCAGTATGCCTCCATGCTCGAGTCGCTGGGGCCATTGCTGAACGGCATTGTCAATTACGCCCAGTATGTGCCCGAGAAAACCGTCGACTTTCCCGGCATGAAGCAATTCTTCGAGCGCTATTCCAAGTTGGCGGCAACGGAAAAAGTCGATCCGCTGGGCTATTACCTTGCGCCGTTCGGCTATGCCGCGGGACAAGTACTGGAACAGGCCGTCACCGAAACCAAGACGCTGGACAACAAGGTATTGGCCCAGTACATCCATACCCATCCCATGAAGACCATCGTGGGCGACATCAAATTCACGTCGATTGGCGAATGGGCCAGCCCCCGGGTCTTCGAAACGCAATATCAAGGCGTGGTCGGGAAAGGCCTCGACCAGTTCCGACGGCCCGGCACGCAAGTCATCATCTATCCCGAGCAGTTCAAGTCGGGCGAATTGCGGGCGCCTTTCGAGAAGGCGCGGCAGTAGCCGGCCAGCGGGCCATTGGCCGGGAGGGCCCGCGTTTCGGGCCTCCCGGCGCCGCAATCGTCATCGTCATTTCGATCCTGGATAGGGCAAAGGAAAGATCTTGTCACTTGATTTACTGTACGACGCGCTGGTCTCCGGCGTGCTTCTGGGGTGCTTTTATGCGGCGGTCAGCATCGGCCTGTCCGTTGCGTTCGGCTTGGTCGACGTGCCGCATATCGCGCATCCCAGCTTCCTCATACTGGGCGGATACGCCACTTTTCTGCTGAATCAAAGAGGTGTGGATCCGATTCTCGCGGGGCTGATCCTGATGCCGGTGTTTTACGTGCTGGGGCTGCTCGTTTACCGGTTCTACCATTTCAGTTTCGAGCGGCATGGCTCCGACACCGCCGTGCGCGGCCTGGCGTTTTTCTTTGGCCTGTCGTTTGTGGTGGAGGCCGCACTGATCATCGTCTTCGGTGTCGACCAGTACATGGTCGAGGCGCCCTACATAGGCAGCAGCTTTGCTTTTGGCGAAATGCGCATACCGCTGCGCATGCTTGTCGCGTGTGGAATCGGGCTGGTGCTCACTGGCGGCATAACGCTTTATCTGTCCCGTACGTTTACCGGCAGGGCCTTGAAGGCGGTGGCCCAGGACGAAGGCGCGCTTTTGCTGCTTGGCGCCGATCCCGTCAAGATCAAGCGCACAGGGTTTGCCATTGCCACGGCGGTCACGGCTATAGCGGGGGCGCTGCTGGTCGTTACCGGCCCGATCGAGCCCGATCTGGGCAGGCTCTATATCGGCAGGACATTCTGCATTGTGGTGCTCGGAGGCTTGGGCAGCATGGCCGGCACGCTGGTCGCGGCATTGATCGTCGGCATTGCCGAGTCTTTGGTGTTGAGCTCCGCGGGCGCTTCGTGGGCCGCCGCCGTGTCGTTTGGCTTGTTGCTGGTGATCCTGGCTTTTCGTCCTTCTGGTCTTTTTGGCAGGTAAATATATGGAAACTACAAGCAGAGCGGACGCCGCTGGCCTGGAGATGAACGAGGCCGCCACGGCCGGCCGCAAGTTTCGGCCAAGTGGCGCGGGCTGGCGCTTTGCCGGGTGCGCCATCCTGTTTCTCGCGCTGGCGATGGCGACGGTCCTTGGCGCCGAAAGCCAATACGTGTTCTTCGTTGGCTACGTTGTCCTGCAGTTCATCGTACTGGCCACCGGATGGAACATCCTCGGCGGCTATGCGGGGTATGTCAATTTCGGCTCCGCCGGCTATTTCGCCGTGGGAGCCTACACCACGGTTGCCTTGTCGCAGGTGGCCGCACTGCCTTTGCCGCTGTACATTCTTGCCGGTGCGCTCATGGGCGGGCTGCTTGGCCTTGGCGTGGGGGCCATGTCTTTGAGGCTGCGTGGAATCTATTTTTCCATCGCAACCCTGGCCATCGCCATTATTCTCGAAACAATAGTGACCAACTGGAGTTTTGTGGGGGGCGCGCGCGGCATGGCCCTGGTTCCCGCATCGCCGCCATGGCCTTTCGGCACCTACAATCAATGGCTGTTTTTTGTGATGGCTGTCCTGGTGGTATTGTCGTCGGCTGTTGCCCGATACATTGAAATATCCTGGATAGGCCGGGGGCTGAAGGCCCTGCGCGACGACGAAATGGCGGCGGAATGCGCCGGGGTGCCGACTCTCAGGCTCAAGCTGCTTGCCGCGGCCGTATCGGGCGCGACCATGGCCGTTGCCGGCGCTCCGTTCGCGTTCTACATGTCGTTTATCGAACCACATTCGGCCTTCGGCCTGAATTATGCCCTTGCCGCCATTGCGATGCCCATCATCGGAGGCATGTCTCATTGGATAGGCCCCATCATTGGCGCAATACTGCTGGCTTGTGCGCAGCAGTTCATATCGGTGAAGTTGTCAGGGGAATGGAACGTGCTGGTCACCGGTCTTATTCTCATGGCGTTCGTCATTGCGGCGCCCAGCGGAGTCGTGGGCCTGTTTACAAGGTTTTCCAAGAGCAAGGCGACAGGAGGCCAGGCATGAACGCACCGTTGCTGGGCATTCGCAAACTCACCAAACGCTTCGGCGGGTACACCGCGGTTTCCAACGTCAGCCTGGATTTGCAGGCGGGCGAGCGGGTCGGGCTGATCGGCCCGAACGGATCGGGCAAAACCACGTTGATGAACTGCATCAGCGGTTCGCTGCTGGCTTCCGAAGGCGCGCTGTCCTTCGATTCACGCAATATCTCCAAGTTGTCCGCCCACGAGAGAACCCGCGTGGGCATCGCCCGCACCTTTCAAATACCTCGTCCGTTCCGCAGCATGACGGTTCTGGAAAACCTGATGGTGCCGCTTGAGTACGTGGCGCATCGGGGGGAGTTCCACAGCGGCAGGGCCAGGTCGGAGGCGCTGGCCATTTTGCAGGACATGGGTTTGCGGCACAAGGCCGACAGCCTGTCGGGCAATATGACGCAGGTGGAGTTGAGAAAGCTCGAGCTGGCCAGGGCATTGGCCGCGCGCCCCAAGCTGTTGATTTGCGACGAATCGATGGCCGGCCTGTCGTCGGCCGAGGTGGACGAAGTGCTTGCCATATTGTTCCGCCTGAATGAAAAAGGCATCACCATAATCATGATCGAGCACATCATGCAAGCGGTGATGAGTTTCTCCCAGCGCGTATTTTGCCTTGATGCCGGCGAACTCGTATGCGAAGGCACGCCAGCGCAAGTTGTCGCCGATCCTCACGTTCAAAGGGCTTATCTTGGGACTTAAACTAACCATCAATGATCTTCAGGCTGGATACGGCGCCGTCCGGGCGTTGCATGGTGTGTCGATGAGCCTGGAAGAAGGAGAGACGGTTGCCTTGCTGGGCACCAATGGCAACGGCAAGAGCACGTTGATCAAGTGCATCCTCGGAATGCTTCGTCCTGCGGGCGGGAGCATCACGCTCGAGCTGGATGGGGAGCGTCATGATCTGGTGGGCATGGATACCCAGGATATCGTGAATCTGGGCATTGCCATCGTCCCCGAGGGACGTCGCCTTTTTCCACGCTTGAGCGTCGAGGAGAATCTCTTGCTGGGGGCATTCCGCCCTTTGGCCCGCCAGGAAATACGGCGCAGCCTGGATCTCGCCTATGAGGCTTTCCCGGTGCTCAAAGAGCGCCGGCGGCAGTTGGCGGGCAGCATGAGCGGCGGCCAGCAGCAAATGGTGGCCATCGCCCGCGCCTTGATGTCGATGCCGCGCATCCTGCTCGTGGACGAGCCCTCCGTGGGGCTTTCTCCCTTGCTGGTGCAGCAGACCATTACCAAGCTCGGCGAGTTGAAGGATTCCCTCAAGCTGAGTGTATTGATGGCGGAGCAGAATTTCGAGCAGGCCAGCCGGATAGCGGATCGAGGGTACATCATCGTCCACGGCGAGATTGCGTTCGAGGGACGCAATCTACAGGAATTGCGCGACAACGACATGGTCAAAAGCTTTTACCTCGGGTCGCAGTGAGGCGGGGCGGCCTGGCCGGGCATCGGCCCCGCGTCTCAGGCCGCCGCTTTCTTGCGCGCACCCTTTGGTTTGCTGCTTGTGTCCCGTTCTTTTACCTGGGACAGCACACGCGGCGCCGCGTCCAGAAAACCCTGGATGATCCGGCGGATCGATTGGGCATTGTCTTTGGGCACTTCCAGCATGTGCACCCATTTCCGGACTCCCAGATAAAACAAGGAGGCGTGCAGGCTCCAAATCAGTTCGAATTCCGCCTCCAGCGGAGGAACCTGCGAAATAGGCGGCTTGCCGTGTTCCAGGCGCAGTTCGTCGATGACGTGGCGGAAAAGGTTTTCCCTTAAATAGGCCCAGTAGCGTGTACTCATCTGGGTGCCGTTCAGGCCTCCGAAAAGATAAACCCGGACCCACTCGTAGCTGTTGATGACGCGCGTGTAGTTCGTGTAGAGGTCGATCAGGCGTTCTTCCAGGCCGACGGAGCGATTGTGCAGGGTTGCTTCCCAGTCTTGATGCCAGCGCAGCTCGAACAATTCGAGATACACTTTTTCGATAAGGCTTTCTTTGGTCGGGAAGTACTTGAACAAGAGCCCGTTCGCGATTCCCAGGCTTTTGGCCAGATCCCGGGTCGAGCCCGAAAATCCCTTTTCGGCGAAGAAACCGATTGCGCCTTGTATTATCTGGCGCTCTCTTTCCTGGGCGGGCAAATACGAACGGGTTGTGCGTGTGGTTTTTGCTTTCGGAGCAGGGGCTTTTCGAGACGGTGTTTTCGAGGTTGCCATGGTCTTCTTGGTCGCGGCGCCTGCGGCGTTACTGGGCCGGTATCTGGTTGCGCAGGCGGCATGTTGATCTGCCGACCACCCTGGATACTCTGTTGCGCATTGGTTTCTTTCTAATTGAGCAACTGGTCAAATATAGCAACGCTCTATTGCATTGTCAAAGATCGGGCTTTGTCCTGAAGCGCGATTAAGTTACATTATTGATACAAATAAAAACAAACCGTCTACTCTGTTTGTGGTAATTTTACGAAAAATCAACCAGCAAAGCATGAGCGAGATCGCATGCGGGCCGAATCCGGGTGGAGCTGGCGCCGGAGGCCGCAGGCGCAGACATTTGTTCGATCAAGGAGACGACAATGGCATTTATCAAGAACGCCTGGTATGTGGCGTGCTGGAGCGACGACGTAAAAGAAGGCGAGCTGTTCCATCGCAAGCTGCTCGACGAGCCGGTGGTGTTCTACCGCAAGCAAAACGGCGAAGTCGCGGCGTTGCAGGATCGATGTCCGCACCGTTTCGTGCCGCTGCACCTTGGCAAGATCGTGAACGATGGCGTGCAATGCGCTTACCATGGCCTGGAGTTCGACTGTACGGGGCAGTGCGTCAAGAACCCTCATGGCGAGGGGAAGATCCCGGCGGCGGCCAAAGTGAAAAGCTATCCGGTGGCCGACCGGCACCGCATGATCTGGATCTGGATGGGCGACGAGGCCGCCGATCCGGCGAAAATCCCCGATTACAGCGTGCTGGACGAAGGTTCGGGCTACGGCACGAGTTTCGGCCATTTGAACATTCCGGCGCATTACGAGCTCATGGGCGAGAACCTGCTGGATCTCAGCCATATCACCTACGTGCACGACGGCTACCTGGGCAGTCCGGAGCAGGTGGGCGCCGACCAGGAGCTGGTCGAGGATGGCGAGAATCTCCAGTGCAATCGCTGGATGCCCAATATTTCGGTGCCGGGCATCTTCGACATGCTGTACCGCCGCGACGGCAAGCCGGTGGACATGTGGACCAATATGCGCTGGATTCCGCCCAGCTGTTTCCTGCTGGATACCGGCGTGCACGAGGTCGGCGGCAAGCGTGAAGACCATGGCTGGTATTACGGGGTGCATATCCTGACTCCCGAAACCGAAAAGACCACTCACTACCACTTTGCCGCCGCCATGCCGGCCGGCACCAACCTTCCTCCCGAAGCCGACAAGAAGTTCCGGGAAATGCGGCGCTTCGCCTTCGAGATGCAGGATCTGCCCATGATCGACGCGCAGCAGGCGGCGATCGGCGATTCGGATTTCTGGGCGATGAAGCCTGTATTGCTGAGCATCGACGCGGGGCCGGTGCGCATGCGCCGCAGCATCGAGCGCATGCTCAAGGAAGAGGCGCAACGCAGCGCGGAGAAAGCCGCCGCGCCCGGCGTTCGCGCGGCGGGCGCCGTGGCAGCGTCGGACCCGGTTGCCGCCGAGGCGCACTGAACCCGCGCCAAAGCGCAAGCCGCGTGCGCAGGCCGAGGCTTGCGCTTCAGGGCGCGGCTGGAAATCATTGCCGGAGCCGAAGGCTCCAACGGTTGTTGCGAGGAAGCTCCGGGTCTTGGATCGGGAGCTCTTCGTGAGCAGTGCCGCAGTTCATTATTAGAAACTTGAAAACCCAGGAGACAAACCTTGAAGAACATGATTCATGCCGCGTTGGCGGCTTCGGCATTATCGTTGTCGCTTGCGGCGGCCCATGCGGATCCGATAAAAATCGGCTTTGTCGGCGAGCTGTCCGGCCCGGCCGCGGCGGTGGGGCAGGACATGCTGGATGGCTTCAACCTGTTGCTGGAGGAGCAGGGCGGCAAGCTTGGCGGCCATTCCATCGATCTTATCCGCGAGGACAGCCAGTTGAAGCCCGAGGTGGCCAGGCAGGCTGCGCTGCGCCTGGTCGAGAAAGAAAAAGTGCCCATCATTACGGGGGTGTCGTTCTCGAACGTCATGATGGCCATTCACAAGTACGTGACCGACCACAAAGTGTTTCTTGTGGGGTCGAACGCCGGGCCGTCGCAGATTGCGGGCGAGCAGTGTTCACCGTATCAGTTCATTACTTCGTGGCAGGGCGATCAGGCCGCCGAGGCGGTCGGCAAGTACGCCCAGGAAAAAGGCTACAAGAAGGTGGTGGTGCTGGCGCCCAATTATCAAGCCGGCAAGGATATCGTCAACGGCTTCAAGCGCTATTACAAAGAGCCGCTGGCCGATGAACTGTACACGTCGCTGCAGCAGATGGATTTTTCCTCGGAATTGTCGAAGGTCACGGCTACCAAGCCCGATGCGGTGTTCGCCTTTTTCCCGGGCGGGATGGGGGTTGCGTTCGCCAAGCAATACGCCCAGGCCGGATTGAGCGGGAAGCAGCCTTTGCTGACGACGTTCGTGGTGGATGCCTTGTCGCTGCCGGCCATCGGCGATTCGGCCGTGGGAATCATAAGCGGCGGCTTCTGGGCGCCCGATTTCGACAACGCCCAAAGCCGCAAGTTCGTCAAGGCTTTCGAAGCCAAGTACAAGCGCGTTCCGTCCAACTACGCGGCGCAAAGCTATGACGCGGCGCTGTTGCTGGATTCGGCCATTGCCAAGGTCGATGGCAAGGTCGACGACAAGCCGGCCTTCATGGCGGCGCTGAAGGCGGCGGACTTCAAGTCGGTGCGCGGCGACTTCAAGTTCGGCAACAATCATTTCCCCATCCAGGGCATGCACATCATGGAAGTGGTCAAGGATGCGCAGGGGCGGTTGAACCTGAAGACCATTGCCACGCCGTTCAAGAGCTACCAGGATGCGTATCACGGGCAATGCCCGTTGCCATAGACAGGCTAATTCAACGAGGTCGAAAACAGGTTGAAGATGACGTTGCGCAGCCACTGATTGCCCGGCTCTTTATGGTATTTGGCGTGCCAGAACAGATTGATGCCGATCTTGGGCAGGGCGATGGGGTGGCTGACGTAGCTCAGGTTGAAAGGCTCGGCGTAGCGCCGGGCATAGCGCTCGGGCACGGTGGCGATCATGTCCGAGGTGGCCAGGATATGCCCCACGGCCACGAAATGCGGAACCAGCAGGCGCACCCGCCTTTTCGATCCTTTGCTTTCGATGATTTCGTCCACGTGCGCATGGCCGGTTCCGGTGGAAACCACGACAACGTGATCCGCGTCGAAGAACTGGCGCTGGGTGATCTTTCCTTTGTGCCTGCTTAACGGGTGTTCCTTGCGGAACAGGCATACATAGCGCTGCATGAACAATCTTTGCTGGAACATGCGCGGTTTAAGCTGAG
>JBEBXF010000036.1:0-14689 GCA_040391725.1 Eoetvoesiella caeni
CGAAGGCAACCGCGAGGGAGGGCTTGGCTTGCGCACCCTGCACGCCGTCACGCCCTCCACCGAGGACAGCACCTTTTATTTCTGGACAGTTGCACGCAACTTCAAGCTGGCGCAATCCGAGGTCGGCGAAAAGATATGCCGGCAAATCGAGGCCACGTTCAACGAGGACAAGGTCATCCTGGAATCCCAGCACCAGCGCCTGAAGACGCAAGCGGGCCGCCCCCTGGTCGACATCGCGGCCGATGCCGGCGCCATCCAGGCGCGGCGCATCATTGCAAGCCGGATCGCCGCGGAGGCCGTCGAGCCCCGGGCCGCAACGGCGGACGCCGTATAAATTCGAAGCGGGCCGGCACAGTCTGAGCAGAGGCTATGCAGGAACAAGAACGGGCTGAACCGGATCGAGCGCGGCGCGACGGCGGATTCAGGCGTGAAACAGTTCCCAGATGACACCCCGTATCCAGATATTGGCCGCGTCCCGGTGAAAGCGCCGGTACCAGTACTGCTTGAGATCGTAGCTGGGCACCTGGAACGGCAGCTCCAGCACCTGGATGTTCGCCAATTTGGAAAACGTGGTGCCAACCACCTTGGGCACCGTGGCGATCAGGTCGGACTCGGCGATTACCATGGGCAGGCTCATGAAATGCCGGGTATGCAGGCCCATCTGGCGCGTAATGCCCAGCTTCAGAAGCTCGCGCTCGAAGATTTCCTGGCTGCGGCCCTGCGCATGCACGACCGCATGGGACATGGTCAGGAACTGCTCCAGGGTGAGCTTGCCGTCCGCAACCTGCGGATGGCCCGCCCTGACGATGCAGACGAACGAGTGGTCGAACAGGCGCTGCTGATAAAAGCCGGCCTTGATCAGGTCGGGAAAGTAGCCGATGGAGAGATCCACGTCGCCGGCCTCCATGGCTTCTTCCGTTTCGCTGGGAGACAGCGTGACCGTCTTCAGCACGATTCCAGGCGCTTCCTGGTTCAGGCGCCGCATCAGCTTGGGCAGGAACACCATGTCGCCGATGTCGGTCGTATTGAGCGTGATCGTCCGCTGCGAGGTGGCGGGGTCGAATTTCCAATCCTGCAGGACTTCGGAACGTACGATGCGCAGCGCCCTGGCGATGGCCGGAGCCAGCCGCAGTGCATGGGGCGTCGGCGTCATGCCCGCGCCCGTGCGAACGAACAGCGGGTCGTTCAGCAGCGACCGCAGCTTGGTCAGGGCCGCGCTCATGGCCGGCTGGCTAAGCCCCACGGCCTGCCCGGCGCGCGTCACGTTCTGGTGTTCGAGCATGGCCTCGAACGCCACCAGAAGGTTCAGATCCACGCGGTTGAGATTCATGGTCTGCTAGGGCAACAGGCCCTAATGCTGGGCCAAAGGCATACCTTTGGTTCCCGCGTAAAAGACGATCAGCTCCACGGGCTTGTCGCCGGTGACGCCGCGGTGCAGCTCGCCCACCATTTCGGGCAGCACCTGGCCCGGCGTCAGTGTCTGTTCGCGGCCGTCCGCTTTCTTCTGGACGGTCAGTTCGCCCGACAGCACATAGGCGGCATTGGGCATGGGATGCGTATGCCAGGGCAGCGCCGAATGCGGAGGGATGGTGATTTTCAGGATGGTCAGTTCGGGAGGCCCGGAGGGATACGAGGCGTAAGGCACGCCGTCCCATGACGCGCTGGTGCGCATCAAGGTTTCGACGCGCACGGCGGGCGAGGCCGGATCCGTGGAAGACCGCGCCTTCGCAGGCTGCTCCTGGACGGCGGCCTGTCCCGCCGCCGGCGGTTCTTTGGCGCCCGCCGGCCCCGCCAACAGCGCCAGCGTCAAGCCGGCCGGCAGCAGCCATTTTTGATAAAGGCTTTGCATGATTCCCCTCCTGTGGGCCTGCCGGGGAGGAAGCGGCGCGCTAGAGAAAGGCGCCGCCGTCGGCAGGTAGTGGAATTATGCACGAGACGCCGCCGCGAGGGCAGGCTTTCATCAGGGCACGTATTTCCAGCGGCCGTCGCGGATCTGCACCATGACCGCAGCGCGCTTGTCGTAGCCGACATGATCCTGCGGCGACATGGTCATGACCCCTTGCGACGTGACCAGATCCTTCGTGGCCTCCAGCGCGTCGCGCAGCGTCTTCTGCGGCAAGGCGCCGGGCGTGCCGGCGGCGGCGATCAGGATGGCGTCGGGCTTGGCCTGCACGAGCTTCAGGACTTGCGCGGTAACGGAAGTGTCCTTGCTGCCGTAGCGCTCGACCGCCTTGAGCTCGATATGCTTCGCGGCCAATTGCGCCGTCAGCTCGTGCAGCCACGACTCGCCGTAGGCATCGCTGAAACCGATGAAGCCGACGCTTCTGACCTTGCTGGCAACCATGTGATCCACGGTCACCTCCATCATCAAGGGCTGGTTCTGCAAAGCCTTGAACGTCCAGCGGCGCACTTGATATTGAATGGGAGGATGGCGGCTTGCGGAAAGCTTAGAAGTGCAAGTAACATCCCGCAATCCCATGTCAGGAATGTATTTCATGAATAACGCTCATGACATAAACAATCTGGATCTCAACCTGCTCGTGGTGTTCGACGCGCTGCTGCGCGAGCGCAGCGTCACGCGGGCGGGCCAGACCCTGGGCATTACGCAAAGCGCCATGAGCCATTCCCTGGCCCGGCTGCGCGCCTTCTTCGACGATGCGCTGTTCATCAAAAGCTATCGCGGGGTAACCCCGACCGCCAAGGCCGAGGCGCTGGCGGCCGATATCCATGCCATCATCGACGCGGTGCGCAACCGGGTGCTGTCGCAGGCGCAGTTCGACGCGGCGCAGGCCAAGCGCACTTTCAGCCTGTGCGTGACCGACATGGGCGAACTGGTGTTCATCCCGCCGCTGCTCACCCGGCTCAAGGAGGTGGCGCCCCACTGCTCGCTGCATACCTTGCAGGTTCCGCCGCAACAAATGGAAGCCACGCTGGCCTCGGGCGAGGCCGACCTGGTGCTGGGTTCGGTGATGAACGCGCCCGAAGGGCTGTACCAGCAGGAATTGTTCACCCACCCTTTCGTCACGATCGCCAGCGTGAAAAACCCCGAACTGGGCGACACCCTGTCGCTGGAACAGTTTTGCCGCATGCCCCACGTGGCCATCACGCTTTCCAGCCGCAGCCGGCGCGCCTACGACTCGGTGGTCGAAGACGCCGGCGTCAAGCGCAACATCGCCTTCACCACCCCGCACTTCCTGTTCGTGCCGCTGCTGCTGGATCACCACCCCGAATTCCTGGCCACCGTCCCACAGTCCCTGGGCAGCGTCTTCGCACGCCACAACCTGGTGAAGGTGTTCGAGCCTCCGATCGCCCTGCCGAAATTTTCATTGCGGCAGTACTGGCACCCGCGCTTTCATCAGGACCGCGCCATCATGTGGCTGCGCAGCCTGGTCAAGGAAACCTTTCTGGAGCTGCCCGAAAGCATGCGCTGAGGGCGTCAGGGAAACGCCATCAATATCATGCAGTTTATACATGATATTGATGCAAGCCATGGAATTGACGCATGAACCTCCCCCGTCTATCTTGAACGGACAGCGCCGCCACGAGCGCGGACGCAAGATAGACAGGAGACGAACATGTTCATCAAGAATTGCTGGTATGTGGCCGGCTGGGCCAGCGAAGTCACCGCCGACGACTTCATCGCGCGCACCATCATCGGCGTGCCTATCGTGATGTGGCGCGACAAGGCTGGACGCCCCATCGCCTTCGAGGACCGCTGCTGTCATCGCGGCGCCCCGCTTTCGCTGGGGCGCCGCGAAGGCGACTTCCTGCGCTGCATGTATCACGGCCTGAAATTCGACAGCGCCGGCGCCTGCGTGGAAATCCCGGGGCAAGACCGCATTCCGGACTCGGTTCGCGTCAACACCTTCCCGATCATCGAACAGCATAAATGGCTGTGGATCTGGATGGGCGATCCGGCCAAAGCCGACCCCGCGCTGATTCCCGACACGCACTGGATGAACGACCCTGCCTGGCGTCACCTGGAGGGCTATACGCATTACGACACCAACTACCTGCTCATCGCCGACAACCTGCTGGATCTGGCCCACCTGCCCTACGTCCACCCCAACACCCTGGGCGGGCCGGCCGCCTATGCCGAAAGACAGGCGGAGATCGAGCCGCTGGAAAACGGGGTGCGCATCACACGCTGGGCCATGGACATCGAAGCCCCGCCTTTCGTGCAGAAGGTCAAGCATTACGACGGCAATGTGGACCGCTGGAACAAATACGATTTTGTCCTGCCAGGCCTGTTCCTGATGGATTCGGGCATGGCGCCGGTCGGCACCGGCGCCATGGAAGGCAAGCGCGTAAACGCGGCGGAATTCCATGGCTGTCAGGCCCTGACGCCCGAAACCGAGCACTCCACGCATTACTTCTTCTGCCATCCGCACAACTTCGCCATCGACCAGCCCGAGGTCACGGCTTCCATCCACCAAAGCATCGTGACGGCCTTCGAAGAAGACCGCACGATGATCACCGCGCAATCGCGCAGCCTGGATCTGAAACCGGACTTCAAGATGATTCCCATCCGCGCCGACCGGGCATTGGGGCTTTTTCGCGCCCTGGTGAAGAAAATCACCGACGAAGAAGCCAGGGAAAGCGCGGACGCAAGGAAGGAGATCGTGGCGGCCGAAACGCTTTGACGGCGGCCGCCGCCGGCTTGTACCGCGGCGTTACCAGGCGCCGCGCTGCTCGGGCACGTGCTTTACCAACCCCAGCGCCAGCAGCCTGATGATGGCCAGGGAGGCATACACCCAGGCCAGAATCCGCCCCATGTCGGTTTGGTGCGCCAGGATGGCGGCAACCACCGATATCGTGGCGATCGAGCCGATTTGCAGCGACAAGGTGCGCAGCGCCGCCAGCATGGAGGAGGACTCCGGCGCCAATTGCAGGCCGGCATTGCGCATGGAGGGGTTGATGACCCCGTTGCCGGCGCCCACCAGGAAGGCCGCGAAGGCAAGCCAGACATAGGGGCTGATACCCATCGCCGGCGGCAGCGCCAGCAGGGCGAGCCCGGCGATGGTGATGGCGCTGCCCACATAAAGCGGCAGGCGGTAGCCCGTTCTGCGCAGCAGCACGACGGCCGTCAGCGAGCAGATCATCGCCGCCGCGCCCTGCGCGGTTAGCAGCGTTCCCGAACCCACGGCATCGATGCCGTACCGGTTGGTGGCATACAGCGGCGCCAGCGCCATGCCGCCTATGACGAAGCCGCTGTAGATCATGTTGACCAGGTTGACGGTTCCGAAATTATGGCCGTAGATCAGCCGAGGCTGGATGAAGGGCGAGTCCGTCCGGCGGATATGGCGGAAAAAGCAGAACAGCGCCGCCAATGCCACCAGCAGCGAAACCGCGAATCCGATCAGGTCGTCCCCGCCCTGCCTCTCGCCAAGTATGGTTGCCGCCACCATGCCCGCCACAAGACTGAGTCCCAGAAGGGCGATCCCCTGAACGTCCATTTTCCTGGATACGCTTCCCCTGGACGGCGCATCGTGCGGAATGAAGCGCCAGGCCAGCAGGAAAATCGCCGCGCCAAGCGGGACATTCACGTAGAACACGTCGCGCCAGGACGAATACGCTACGAAATACCCGCCGAAAATAGGCCCCATCATCGCCCCGACCGGGAAGATGCTGCCGAACAGGCTGACGTACCGGTCGCGCGCGGCCCCGAAATGATCGACGATGATGCCGGTGGCGGTCGGCGTGAACCCCGCGCCCCCCGCGGCCTGCAACGCCCGCAGGACAATCAGCAGATAGATGTTGTCGGCCATGCCGCAGCCGAGCGAAGCCACGGTGAAGGCCAGCGTGGACGCCATGAAGACGCGGCGGCGGCCGAAACGCTCGGCCAGCTTGCCGCTTACGGGAAGCATCAGCACGAAGCCGAAGGAATACGCCGTGATGGTCCAGCTCGTCAGGTTGATGGAAGCATGCAGGCCTTGCTGGATGGCATGCAGCGCGGTCGCCACGATGGTCGAGTCGATCGACATCATGAGCAACGCCATGGCGATGACGGCGAAGACGGGCTTTCGACGCACCGGCGTCCCGGCGGAGCGGGCGGAATCTTTCATGGGAACCTTCTTTTCGCCTCGATGTTGCTGTGTAAACACACAGGGTTAAGGCCTATTCCATTTTTGGTAAAAATATTTTACGCTTCAAGCATAATGCTGCATGTTGCCGTTGCGCTCCGGGTTGTCCAGGCAACTCGGCAGGCTCAACCCTCAAAGCGCACGCATAGATCATACATTTGGATTTTAGGGCTGGCGGGTTGCCTGACATAAACAGTCCGCCAGAGGGGTCAAGGGCGCAGGTATAAAAGCCCAGGTCAAGAAGAATTGAACAATGCCAATTCAAATAACTGGAGAAATTCAATGGTAGACGCAAGCACTATCGAAAAGCGCACGGACGACCATGCGCTCGAAGCCGTCCCGGACAGCCAACGGCAAAACTGGCTGCAAATCACCTGGAGCACGGCTGGCATCGTCACCACCCTCATCCAGCTTTTCATTGGCGCACTGGTCACCTTCGTCGCGGGCATCAAAATCGGCTTGATGGCGGGCGTGCTGGTTACCATCTGCGGCGCGCTCATCGGCTGGGGAGCTGGCCACATCGCCTATCGCACGGGCCTGTCCAGCAGCTTCATGTCGCGCGCGCACGGGTTCGGCGTGCGAGGCTCGGTCATCCTGGCCCTGGTCTTCGGCTTCATGATCATCGGCTTCCTGGCCGTTGAAAACGCCCTGCTCTACAAAGGCTTCCTGTTCTATCTCAACCTGCCCGACACCATGGGATCGCGCATCATCATCTACGGCATCCTCACTATTGCCTGGATCCTGCTTACCGCCTACGGGTTCAACCTGGTCACCAAGGTTTCCTCCATCGCCCTCATCGGCTTCCTGCTGGTGCTGCTGTACATGGTCATCGACGTCATCGCCACGTCGGGGCAATCGTGGGGCACCGTGCTGCAATTCGGCGCGCAACTGCCGCCCGAGGCCCTCAAGGCCATGGGCGCCGACACCGACGCGGGTAAATTCGCGTTCGCGGTCAACGTGCTCATCGGCTCCGCCGGCGCCCTGGCTCTGGTCGACGCCGACCTGGGCCGCTACGCCCGCACCTCGCGCGACATCGGCGTCGCCGCCCTGCTGGGCAACGTGGCCATGGACATCGTCATGCTGGTGGTGGGCGGCATCGTCATGTACGCCGGCATGGGGCAAATCGTCGACTACCACGTCACGGTGGGCGGCATGACCCACGAAGCCGCCCAGGCCATGGCGCTGCAAAGCCCCGACAGCATCGCCGCGGCCTTCATCATCTTCGGCGGCATCATCGGCACCATCCTCATGATCTTCGCGCAGTCCAAGGCCCAGGTTCTGAACACCTACAGCGCTTCGCTTTCGCTTACCAGCCTGTTCGACGCGCTGTTCAGCTGGAGGCCGGGCCGCCTGCTGTTCGTCATCGTGGCCAACATCATCGGCTGCATCATGCTGGTGGGCTCCATTCTTGAATGGTTCAATTCGTTCCTGACGGTGCTGGGCGTCCTTACCACCTGCTTCGCGGGCATCATGATCTCCGATTACTTCATCGTCAAACGCACATTGCGCGCGCGCGGCCAAGCCGAAACCACCGTTCCCGACATCAACTGGGCGGGCATCATCACCCTGGTGGTGGCCTTCGTGCTGTCGCACTACGTACTGAACAAATACATTTCCATCGAGTTCTTTACGTCGCTGCCCATCTGCATCATTCTTTATCCTATCCTGCGGCTGCCCACCCTGAAAAAGGCCGCTAGCTAAACGCAACGCCATACCTGCGGCATCGCCTTCAACATCGCGATGCCAAACACCTGCCGCTTCCCAAGCCATTGGGTCGCGGCTTTTTTTTGCCTTGAGCACCCCAAGGTAAAAACGCCTGTTTAAAGGCTGACAAACCCTAGTGATTACCCTCGGTTCGCATCTCGAGCCGCAAAATTTCTTGACGCTTAAAATACCTTTTTATATTATTCGACCAGCTGGTCTATTAATTAACGAACCCGGCGCTGTGCATGATGCAGCCGGGACAGCGGTTGGCGGAGATGGAAATGAAAGTGCAGGAAAAATGGCTGCGGGCGTTCGAGGCAAGCTTTCGCAAATGCAAGGTTCAGCCGGGCGAAGTCGTGCGCATCCTGGCCGAAACGGAAAGCCGCCCCATCAATATCGAGCTGGCCGAACTGGCGCTGGCCCGCATGGGCGCCATTCCCGTAAAAATCATCGTGCCCTCCCTGCCTTCCAATACGCCCGTTCCGGTGCGCTCCACCGGAGCCTCGCACGTCGTGCAGAACATGCTTCCCGTGCTGCAGGCGCTTTCGGGCCCCGGCCTGGTGGTCGACCTTACCGTCGAAGGGCTGCTCCATGCGCCGGAACTGCCGCAAATCCTGGAGTCGGGCGCGCGCGTCATCATGGTCAGCAACGAGCACCCCGAAATCCTCGACCGCCTCACGACCGACCTGGATCTGACGGCCAAGGTCAAGAACGGCGTGCGCATGCTGGCCAGGGCCAAGACCATGACCGTGACGTCGGCGGCCGGCACCCAGCTTGAAATCGCCCTGGCCGGCGCCCGCGTCGGCGGGGTGTGGGGCGGCGCCGATCGCCCGGGCCTGGTGCAGCACTGGCCCGGCGGCCTGTGCCTGGCCTTTCCCAAGGCCGATGCGGTAAACGGCACCCTGGTGCTCGACACCGGCGACGTCAACCTGACCTTCAAACGCTACCTGGAAAACCCGGTCGCGCTGCATATCGAAAACGACTACATCACCCGCATCGAAGGCAAGAGCCTCGACGCCGAACTCATGCGCAGCTATATGGAGGCCTGGCAAGACCGCAACGCCTACGCGGTCAGCCATGTGGGCTGGGGCATGAATCCGCAGGCCCGCTGGGACGCGCTGCAGATGTTCGACAAGACCGAGACCAACGGCACCGAGATCCGGGCCTTCGCGGGCAACTTCCTGTACTCCACCGGCGCCAACGACATGGCCGGCCGGCATACCTTGGGGCACTTCGACCTTCCATTGCGCCATTGCACCGTGCAACTGGACGGCACCACTATCGTCGACAACGGCAAACTTTGCGAGGTATTCGAATGAACGGCACTCCTTCCTGGCTGGCCAGCGGCAACGGCGGCACTCCCTTGATACTGCTGCATGGCATGGGCTCGACGGCCGAAGTCTGGCTGCCCCAGATCAACCATTTCGGCCGCGCGCGCCTGACCGTGGCCTGGACGCAGCCGGGCTTTTTCCCTTCGCCCGCGCTGAAGCAGCAAAGCTGGAAAGCACTGGCCGACGCCCTGGAATCCATGATGCAGGCCCTGAACATCGACAAGGCGCACATACTCGGCCATTCAATGGGCGGCATGGTGGCGCAGGAGTTCTACCACTGCCACCCGCAGCGCGTGGCCAGCCTGATCCTGTCGTCGACCAGCGGCGCCTTCGGCAGCGCGGACCCTCAATGGAAGGAAGAGTTCATCCGCCAGCGTCACGAGTCCATGGAACCGTTCGCCAATTTTGCCGAGGCCGCGCCCACCCTGCTGGCCGCCTTCATGGGGCCCGACACTCCGGCGAGCATGCGCGAGCTGGCCAATGTGGCCGCGCGCGACATCACGACGCAAGACTACCTGACCGCCATGCAATTGCTGGTCACCTTCAACCGCAAGGCCGACCTGGGAAAGATTGCCGTGCCCACGCTGCTGCTGGCCGGCGAGCTGGACAACCAGGCTCCGCCCAAAGGCATGAGACGCATGGCGGAACAGATCCCCAATGCGCAGTACCACGAGTTTTCCGGCCTGCAGCACATGGCCAACCTGGAAGCGCCCGACCAATACAACCGGGCCATCGAAGACTTTCTGTCGGCGCTGCGGTAATCCGCAAAGCCTGCATCACCCCTCAGGACAAGAACCAGCATGGACAGCAGTTACCTCAAGCACTATTCCCAGTCCGCCAACGCCAACACCATGTTCGACGGCGCGGCCCTCACCGACCTGCAAAAAGAGCTGCTCGCCAAGGTCGACGAATACGGCGTGGCCTGGGCCGAGCGGGCTTTCAAGTACGACCGCGAAGCCAGCTTTCCGACCGAGAACTACAACGACCTGAAGGAAATGGGCTTTCTGGGACTGTGCGTGCCCAAGCGCCTGGGCGGCATCGGCGCCGACTACCGCACCTACACGCTGGTGGCCTCGCGCATTGCCTACTATTGCGGCTCCACCGCCAACACCTTCAATATGCACAACGCGAATTCCCTGTGGACGTCCGGCATGGTCGACGACATGGAGCTGACCGACGAGCAGCGCGCTTCGCACGAGCACAACCGCTCCATCCACTACGCCAACATGCTGGCCGGAAAAATCTATTCCCAGCCTTTCTCCGAAGGCAGCGGCGCCGCCGCGGGCAGGCATCCGTTCGGCACCATCACTTCCCGCAAGAACGACGGCTGGGTCATCAACGGCAAGAAGATCTTCGCCTCGTTGTCCGGCCATGCCGACTACTACGGCGTGCTTTGCACCGAGGACGTGCCCAACCCCAGCCTGGCCGACACCATGTTCATGGCCGTGCCGGCCGACGCGCCGGGCGTATCGGTCGTGGGCGACTGGGATCCGTTGGGCATGCGCGGCACCGTTTCGCGCACGTTGATCTTCAAGGACGTGTTCGTTCCCGACACGGCCCAGCTCATGCCCCGCGGCCTGTACATCAAGGCGGCCGCCCAATACCCGCACATGTTCATGACGCTTACGCCATGCTACATAGGCGTGGCCCAGGCCGCTTACGATTTCGCCGTGGCCTACCTGCGCGGCGAAGTGGCCGGCGTCAACGTCAAGCGCCGCATGTACCCGACCAAGCAGTTCGGCATCGCCGAAATGTATATCAAGCTGCAGCAGGCCTGGGCGCTGTTCCATCGCGTCACGTCCGAATTCAAGCGCAATCCGGCGCGCGCCGAACGCATGCGCGCCTATGCCTGCCAGTACACCATCATGGAATACTGCGCCGAGATCTGCGCCGAAGCGGTTCGCGTCTGCGGCGGCCAGGCCATGCTCAAGACCTTCCCCCTCGAACGCATGTATCGCGACAGCCGCTGCGGCGCTCTGATGCTGCCCTGGACTTCGGAAATCTGCGTCGACCGCCTGGGCTACGGCCTCCTGTACAACGAAGGCGAACGCGACGAATAAGCGCGCCACCGCCCCAACGCTACCTCCTTGATACGTGCTAACAGGCCCCAGGCCGAGGTAACCATCATGATCCATGCCAATACCCGCCACGCCGCGCCCGCGCAGCCCAAGCCCGAGCTGCGCCACGCCTTCGGGCGTTTTCCCACCGGCATTGCCGTCATCACGCTGCTGGACGAACAAGGCGCCCCCTATGGGCTCACCATCAACTCGTTCGCCAGCGTGTCCATGGCCCCACCGATGATCAGCTGGAACGTCATACGGGGGTCGCTGGCCCATGCCCGGATCAGCCAGTCCCGCCGCTTCGTGGTCAATATCCTGGCCAGGGACCAGCGCCACGTCGCGCAGCAAATGACCGGGCCGGTCGAAGCACGCTTCACTGGCATCGGCTACCGCGAATCGCAATCGGGGCTTCCCGTGCTGGACGACGCGCTGGCCACGTTCGAATGCGTGCTACACAGCGCCATTCCCGCCGGCGACCACGACATCATCCTGGGCACGGTGGAAAACTTCGAACATTGCGAAGGCCTCCCGCTGGTGTATTGGCAAGGCGCGTACGCCACCGCCGCGCACTACGATTCCGGCCGCTGACGGGCCGGCGCCGCTTTCCTGCAACCCCCCGTTTTCCTGTTGCACGCATATTGCAGCAACTTTCCATACCACGACAACAATCGGAGACACTCATGAAATACAGATACCTGGTGCCCACGCTATTGGCCGGCCTGGCCATGACGGCCGCCGCGCATGCCCAGATCAAGATCGGCATCATCACTTCCAATACCGGGCCTGTCGCCCTTATCGGCATTCCCCAGAAAAACACGATTCCGCTGCTGCCCACCCATTTCGGCGATCAGAAGGTCGAATACATCGCCTTCGACGACGGCAGCGATCCCACCACCACCGTCACGGTGCTGAAAAAACTCATCACCGAGGACAAGGTCGATGCCATCATCGGGCCATCGAGCTCGCCCAATGCCATGGCGGCGCTGGACTTCGTCTCACAAGCCAAAATACCGATGCTGGCGCCGGTCGGCACCATCGCCATCGTGCTGCCCATGGACGACAAACGCCGCTGGGTCTTCAAGACCACCCAGAACGACGGCTTGGTGGCCAATGCCCTGATCAAGCACATGGTCGCGCACAACGTGAAAACCCTGGGCTTCATCGGCACCGGCGACACCTTCGGCGAGACCTGGCACAAGGTCATGACCGACCTGCTGGCCAAGACCGACATCAAGATCGTCGCCAACGAGCGCTTCAAGCGCCCCGACACGTCGGTCACCGGCCAGGCCCTGCGCATCATCAGCGCCAAGCCCGACGCCGTGCTGGTCGCCGCCCCCGGCGGTCCGGCCGTTCTGCCGGAGGCCACCCTGGTCGACATGAACTACAAGGGCACTATTTATCAAACCCACGGCGCCGCGCTGAACGAGTTCATCAAGCTGGGCGGCAAGAAAGTCGAAGGCACCATCCTGGGCGGCAGCGTCATGCTGGTTCCCAACGACATCCCCGACAGCAACCCCGCCAAGAAGGTGGCCCTGAAATATATCGCCGACTACAAAAAGCTGAATGGTTCCGAGCCCGCCACCTTCGGCGGCAATATGTACGACGCCGGCCTGCTTCTGGAACATGCCGTACCCACCGCGCTGAAAGCGGCCAAGCCAGGCACGGTGCAGTTCCGCGAAGCGCTGCGCGACGCGCTGGAAAACGTCAAGGACCTGCCCGGCACCCAGGGCATCTACAACATGACTCCCGCCGACCACAGCGGCTTCGACGAGCGCGGCGTGGAACTCATCACGGTCAAGAACGGCGCCTGGGCCCTGGCCAAGTAAGCCTTCGCGCCATGCCGCGCCCGGCCCGGGTTTCGTCCTTGCGCAATCAGGCGGCGAAGACCCGGGCGGCGCGCGGCTGGCAGGCTATCCGGCCACGGCCAACGCAGGCGGCCGATGCAGCCAAACCGCAAACAACCATGAAGAAACACGAAAGATGAATGCAGAACCGCTACAGGCCCGCGCCGGCTACGCCCTGGTCTGCCACGAATACGGCAGCCCGCCGGACATGCGCTGCGAAACACGCGGCGCCGCCGGCCAGCCCGGCCCCGGCGAAGTCCTCATCGACATCCATTGCGCCGCCTTCAACTTCACCGATCATCTTCTCGTCCAGGGACGCTATCAGGACAAGCCTGAACTGCCCTGCGTGCCCGGCCTGGACGCCGCCGGCATCGTGCGCAGCGTCGGAGCCGGCGTCGCCGCCTTTCAGCCCGGAGACAAAATCGTCTCCAGCGGCGTGGCGGGCGGCTGGGCCACCCAGCTCATCGCCCCTGCCAACCGATTAGTGGCCGTGCCCGCCAATGTCGAACTGGCCGATGCCGTGGGATCCATCAATTCGCATTTGACGGCCTATCACGGCCTGGTCGACCGCGCCCGCCTGGCATCCGGCGAACGCGTCCTGATCCTGGGCGCCAACGGCGCCGTGGGAAAGGCCTGCGTGCAAATCGCGCAGCATCTCAAGGCCGAGGTATTCACGGTCGAACGCCAGCCGGACGGCAGCTTCAACATTGTTCATCTGGACAGCGGCGCCTGCGTGAACGCGGAGCAGGCGAACCTCAAGGACGGCCTGCGCGCAGTGCTTGGCAAGCGAGGCGCGGACGTCGTCGTCGACCCGGTCGGCGACCGCTACACGGAAGCCGCGGTGCGCAACCTGGCGTGGCGCGGGCGCCTGCTGGTCATCGGCTTCGCCGCCGGTGAAATCCCCCGCATCCCGACCAATCTTCTGCTGCTCAAGGGTGCGGCCATCGTCGGGGTGTACTGCGGCGGGCTGCTCATCCACGAAACCGAAGCCTTTACCCGGCAATTGGCGGCCATGTTCGACATCATGAGCCTGGGGGCGCTAAGCCCCCTGCCCAGCGAAATCATCCCCGCCGAAAATTTCGGCCTGGCCTGGAAACGTTTTTCCACGGCGCCCCGCGGCACCAAGATACTTCTGGGCTTCGCCTGATTCACCCACAAGCCCATAAAGCCTGTACGACATAAAAAACAGTTGAGCCACTCATGAACACCAGCCATCACGGCCCCGCCGCCGACATCAACGCGCAGCGCCCCGACGCGCCATTCCGGCCCGTGCGCTTCGCCCCCGTTGAAATCGCGCTGGAAACCCGGAACGATGGATCCATCCTGCTGACCAACAAGCAGCCCCTGCAACCCCTGCCCGTACGGCAATTGTGCGATTACCTGCGCAGGCACGCGCAAGAGCGCCCGCAACAGACCTTCCTGGCCGAGCCCGAGGGCGACGGCTGGCGACGCATCAGCTACGCCCAGGCCCGCGCCAGCGTCGACGCCCTGTCCCAGTGGCTGATCGACCGTAACGTGCCCGACGACCGCCCCATCTTCGTGCTCAGCGAGAACGGCATCAACCACGCGCTGCTGCAACTGGCCGCCATGCAGATCGGCATCCCCGTCATGCCGCTTTCGGCCGCCTACAGCCTGATGTCGGAAACCTGCGCCAAGATCCGCGATCT
>JBEBXF010000037.1:0-14252 GCA_040391725.1 Eoetvoesiella caeni
AAGCGGGACACGGTGTCCTCGGAATCGGCGCGAACGCAGTGCTCCAGCCGGCGGGCCACCTGCTGCAGCAGGATGTCGCCGATCGTGTGGCCATGGCTGTCGTTGATTTCCTTGAAGCCGTCCAGGTCCATGACGAGTACCGTGACGTGCCCGCCGGTGGTGGAGGCTTCTTTGATGGCCTGGGCAATGTGGTCGGCCAGCACGGTGCGGTTGTATAGCCCGGTAAGCATGTCGTGGCGGGATTGATAGCGCAGTGTGTGGCGTTGGCGCCGGTGCTCGATGGCCACGGCGGCCAGCTCGGCGACCATCTGGCCCGCCTGCAGGTCTTCGAGGCTGGGCCGGCGGGGCGTTTTGCTGTACATGGCGACCGAGCCCAGAACCCGTTCTTCGGGAGACAGTATGGGATGCGACCAGCAGGCCCGCAGGCCCTGGTCTAGCGCCAGGTTTTTGTAGTCGGCCCAATAGGGCGAGAGATTGATGTCGTGCGCGATGATGACGCGCTTTTCGTACATGGCGGTGCCGCAAGACCCGGTGTTGGGGCCTATTGCCAAACCGATGAGCTGTTCGCCGAACGACGCGGGAAGGCTGGGGGCAATGCACGACTCGACATGCTGGCCATCGGTGGCAAGCAGGATGATGCTTGCGAGAATGCCTTCGTTTTGTTCCTCGGTGAACCGGACGAGTTCGGTCAGCGTGTCGTCGAGGTCGGTGTTTTGAGCCACCATGCGCAAAACGCGGTTTTGGCCTTGCTGGCGCTGCATGGACATGGCCCACAGGCGTTCCTGTTTGCCCAGTTCCCGCGCCATGGCGTCGAAACGCCGGCCGATTTCCTGGAATTCGGTGCCGGTCAGCATATTGCCGATGCGGGTGTTGAATTTACGCTGGCCGTAGCGCCGGGCGGCGGCGGTCAGATAGCGCACGTTGCGTCCGACCAGCGCCTGGATGCCGCCCCAGCCTATCAGCAAGGCAAGGGCCGTCAGTGTCAGGATGATGGCGGCGCCCGCCCAGAAGTTCCTGTTGGTTTGGTACAGCAGCGAGGCAATGGGTTCCTGGTAGATGAGGGTCAGGGCATTGGGGTCGTTGTCCAGGCCTGCGTGCGCGTAGCTGATCAGCCATTTGCTTTTGTCGGGGCGCGCGACGATTTCGGCGTTTTGGGCCGACGCCTGGGTCAGGGCCAGGATGTCGGGTTCGGGAAATGGCTTGCCGACAACATAGGGGCTGGCCGGGATGGTGCTGAGCACCGTGCCTTCCCGATCCAGTACAGTAAGGCGGGCGTCGGCCGCCAGTTGCCCTTTATGGCGGTTTCGGGCGATGGAGTTCAGATCCAGCGCCGCGTAGAGCACGCCCATGGTTTTGCCATGCGGACCGACCAGCGGCATGGCGACCATGATCATGGGTTCTTTGGACAGCCGGCCGATCTGGTATTCGCCCGCCACGATGCCGTGCGTGGCCAATGCCCTTTGGAAATATCCGCGATCCGCAAAGTTGGTGCCCAGCACCTGTTGGCTGCGCGTGCCTTCGCACAGGGCGTCGCCATTCAGGGAAATGACGCCCAGATTGACGTAAGTGGTTTGGTTTTGCAGCAGGGAAGCCAGGTATTTATTGCACAGTTGCCAATTGCCCGATTGGATGAGCGGCACGGCGGCCATGGAGCGCAGAAGCGTGTGCGTGCTGTTGAAGAGCTCGCTTTCGTCGTGCGCGGCCAGGTTCGTGAAGTTCTGGCTGGTTTTCTGAGTGTAGCTGACCAGGTAATTATGCTGTTGGTACACATAGAAGCACAGCCCCAGAACGATTGGTATGAAAGCGACGCACATGATGATGAACATCCGTGTATAGACGCTTTCTAGATGCATGAGTCGCAACCGCATCGACGGCTCCCTTATAGTGCTAACAGCCTGACATCATGTGGCGCGTGCTTGTTGCCTGGCTGTTAACGACGGTAATTATTGAAACTTTAACGACTCTGGCTGGGTCCGGTACTTGGCACGTGTGGATGCGCATGCCCTAATGCCTTGTTATTGAAGCGATATTTTTGATAATTAAAGACTTGTCCTTGAAATTGTCCACAGTTTTGGTGGATAAGTCACCAGCTTCCTGGGTGTTTTTTGAACGTTGTTTTCAATATTTTGATTCTTAAAGGCTATTTAAACTACGGGGCCGGTTATCAGCGGGCTTGTCCACAGGCGGAGTGGATAACCGGGGAGGTTGTTTTATCCGTTTACGTCTGTAATATCTTCGCAAACACTTGGCTTGAATTATGATGGCACAACGAATTCAGGGCAATCCTTGAAGAGGGGCAATATGGAAGATTTTTGGAACCGGTTCAAGTTGGCGGCGCCCATTTTGGATTTCATCGGGATGAACCTGCTCATGACGTTGCTCATGCTGGTGGTGGGCTGGTGGCTGTCGTCATTGGCCGGGCGCGCGGTGCGCAAGCTGGCGCAGCGTTCTTCGAGGATCGACATGACCATCGTGCCCATGGCCCATTCGGTCACGGTCTGGTCGATCCGCATTATCGTGCTCGTTGCCGTTCTGGCCCGTTTGGGCGTCCAGACCGCCAGCATCATCGCGGTGCTGGGCGCCGCCGGGCTGGCCATCGGGCTGGCGCTGCAGGGAACCCTGCAAAACATCGCCTCCGGCATCATGCTGCTGGCGCTGCGGCCGATCCGGGCCGGCGAGTCGGTATCCGTGGTGGGCAAGGCCGATGGCAGCGTGGAAGAGGTGGGCTTGTTCCTGACCCTTTTCAAGCAATCGGATGGCACTTACATAACCTTGCCGAACAGCCTCATCTGGGGCAATCCCATCATCAACTACAGCCGCAATGCCACGCGACGCCTGGATATCGAGGTGGGCGTCCGGTACGGGGACGACCTGGATCTTGCCCTGTCCGAATTGGGCCGGCTGATCGAGGGGCACAAATGGGTTTTGCAAGACCCCAAGCCCCAGGTCATGGTCAGCGAGTACCGGGACAGCAAGGTGATCGTCACCATCCGGGTCTGGGCCTTGGCGGGCGATTATTGGGATTTGCGCTTCGACCTGTATCGCTCGGCCGCGATGGTGCTGCAGGATGCGGGTTTGCGCTTGCCCATTCCCGTGCACGAGGTCACGGCGTCGGCCTCCGACCAGGCGGCCTGAAGCGCCGATCCAGCGAACGGGCCGGATGCGGCAAGTCGTCGCCCGGCGCCGGACGTGCCGGCGCAATGCTGGCCGGCATCGCCTCCATTGGGCGATGCATGGCCGGTGTCAGCGGCTGGCGGCCTTGATCATGGCGGTGCACACGCCGCGCAGCATGTCCACTTCGTCCTGGCTCAATTCGCTGCGTGAAAACAGGTGCTGCATGCGCGGCATCAGTTTTTTGGGGTGTCTGGGATCCAGGAACTGAAGGGCGACGAGGGCTTGTTCCCAATGAGCCAGGAAAGCCTGGACTTTTTCATTGGGCGCGGGTTCGCTGCCTTCGGGACGCGAGGCTTTGTCGGTCGAGGGCAGCAAAGGCAGGCTGGCTCCGACAGCCAGGGCGTAGCGCAATTCCCAGGCGGCCAGCTGCAAGGCCTGGGCCACGTTCAGCGAGCTGTATTCGGGGTTGGCCGGAATATGGCAAATGCGCTGGCAGCGGGCGATGTCTTCGTTGGTGAGCCCGGATCTTTCCGTGCCCAGCACAATGGCTATTTTTCCATGTTCGTGGTCGCGCAGATGCGCCTGGCTGGCCGTCGCGGCTTCGCGGATATCGCAGGGCGGCGGGCCGAGATCGCGTGCGCGGGCCGTCAGGGCAAAGGCCAGCGTAACCGGCGCCAGCGCCTCTTCCAGCGTGCCGGTGATGCCGGCGTCGGCCAGGACGTCGGTGGCGCCGCTGGCCAGCGCCTGGGCTTCGGGAAGCTGGCACATATCGGGATAGCGGGGAGCGACCAGATGCAGGTCGTGGAACCCCATGGTTTTGATGGCGCGCGCCGCCGCGCCGACGTTTCCGGGGTGGCTGGGGTGCACCATGACGAAGCGCACCCGGGAAAAAATGGGGGCGGTTTTCGAGGAGGAATCCGTGGTCATTTAGAGAATGCGCTCATGTCATTTAAAATAGCAAGTTTACGTGCAAGTAGTTTGCGCGGCAGAGAGCATGCACCCGGCGTCGTACCCAGGGCATGGTACTTTTTCCGCACGGCATACACCGGCACTTTCTCGTTTTATACGGAATTTTATGCACCCCATGCTCAACACCGCCATCAAGGCGGCACGCCGCGCTGGCACGATCATCAACCGGGCCAGCATCGATCTGGAACGCGTGCAGGTGGCACGCAAGGGCCCCAAGGATTACGTCACCGAGGTCGACCGGGCAGTTGAAGAAGCCATCATCGATATTTTACGCACGGCATATCCCGATCACGGCTTCCTGGGCGAAGAATCCGGCGAGCACCCGGCTCCGGGCCAGGCCGGGGGCGGCCAGGCCGAATACCAATGGATCATCGATCCGCTCGACGGCACGACCAATTTCATCCACGGCTTTCCTATCTACGCCGTCTCCATTGCGCTGGCGCATCGCGGGCAAATCACGCAGGCCGTCATATACGACCCGTCCCGCAATGAAATGTTTACCGCCAGCCGGGGCGGCGGGGCCTTTCTCAACGACCGGCGCATCCGCGTTTCGGGACAGATTCGTTTTCACGACGCCCTGATCGGCGCCCACGTGCCCGGCTCCGCCGGCGGCACGGCCTCGCCATCGAAGTTCGCCGGCATGCTGTCCGAGTGCGCCAGCGTCCGGCGCATCGGTTCCACGGTGCTGGATCTTGCCTACGTGGCTTGCGGCCGGGTGGACGGCTTTTGCGGCATGCACCTGAAGCCATGGGATATGGCCGCGGGCGCCCTGCTGGTATTGGAAGCCGGCGGCCTGGTGTCCGACCTGGAAGGCGAGCAAACCTGGATGAAGTCCGGCAGCGTCATCGCCGCCACTCCCAAGGTGTTTGCGCCGATGCTGGGCCATCTGCAGTCCTGAGCTCCACGCCGGCGCGCCTGCGCGGCCAGACCCGCCGCGCTGACGCGCCAATGCGCAATCCGGCATTCTTGATTACTATTTACGTTTGTTTTTAACGGAGCCTCCTGATGGAGTGGTTGCTTGACCCATCCGCATGGGTCGGTTTGCTCACCCTGGTCGTTCTCGAGATTGTTCTCGGCATCGACAATCTTATTTTCGTCGCGATTCTGGTCGAAAAGCTGCCGCCCAAATTGCGCGACCGGGCCCGGATACTTGGGCTGTCGTTGGCGCTGATCATGCGCTTGCTGCTGCTGACGATCATGTCGTGGCTCATAAAATTGACCGAGCCGGTGGCGTTTCTGGGGCCGTTCAGTTTCTCCGCCCGGGACATCATTCTGATCGTCGGGGGGTTCTTCCTGCTGCTCAAGGGAACAGTCGAACTGCACGACCGTATCGAAGGGCGGGTTCAGCATGCCTCGGGCGAGCGCCTGCATGCCAGTTTCGGCGTCATCGTGACGCAAATCGTCATCCTGGACGCCATTTTCTCGATCGATGCGGTCATTACCTCGGTCGGCATGGTGGATCATCTGTCCATCATGATGATCGCGGTCGTGGTGGCCATGGCCGTCATGCTGTTTGCCTCCAAACCGCTGACCCGTTTCGTGAACGCGCACCCCACCGTGGTGGTATTGTGCCTTTGCTTCTTGCTGACCATCGGTTTTTCGCTGGTGGCGGAAGGCTTCGATTTCGCGGTGCCCAAGGGGTACTTGTACGCGGCCATCGGCTTCTCGGTGCTCATCGAGGCGTTGAACCAGATGGCCCGCCGCAATCTGCGCCGGGCCGAAGCGCGGCGGCCGCTGCGTGAGCGCACGGCCGAAGGGATCATGCGCATGCTTGGAAAACGGCCCATGGTCGGCCCCGAGCGCGAAGAGCAAATCGGCGAGGGCGCGCCGGTTCAGGTCTTTGGCGACGAAGAGCGCAATATGGTGAGCGGGGTTCTTACCTTGGCCGACCGCAGCCTGAACTCCATCATGACCCCCCGCAATGACGTGTCCTGGGTCAATCTGGACGACGACCCCGAGGTGCTGCGCCAGCAAATCATCAAGACGCCGCACAGCTTTTTCCCGGTATGCCGCGGTTCGCTGGACGAGGTCATCGGCATCGGCCGCGCCAAGGAGATGGTGGCCGACCTCATCACCCATGGCAGCATCCGGCTGTCGCGG
The DNA here is from genome assembly GCA_040391725.1 of Eoetvoesiella caeni. Taxonomy (GTDB): domain Bacteria; phylum Pseudomonadota; class Gammaproteobacteria; order Burkholderiales; family Burkholderiaceae_B; genus Eoetvoesia; species Eoetvoesia caeni_A. The sequence continues at coordinate 6,184 of JBEBXF010000037.1, forward strand.
TTGCGCGATCCCGTCATCGTGCACGAATCCATGGGCATTCTGCGCGTCATGGAAACGCTCAAGCGCGCGCATGGGCAACTGGTACTGGTGACCGACGAGTTCGGCGCCATCGAAGGCGTGGTGACGCCCATCGACGTCTTCGAGGCCATTGCCGGCGAGTTCCCCGACGAGGACGAGGCCCCCGACATCATCGAGCAGGACGAAAACCATTGGCGCGTCGATGGCGCGGCCGATCTGCACCACCTGGAGCAGGTATTGAATACCGAGGGCCTGGTCGACGATGACGAGGGCTATACGACGCTGGCCGGCTATTTGCTGGAGCGTTTCGGCCATTTGCCCGACCCGGGCGACAGTTGCGAACTGAAACAGCCGCACGCGCTATACAGGTTTAAAGTATTGCGGCTCGACGGCCGGCGCATCGCGGCGGTGCAGATCGAGCGCATTCCCGCCTCGATGGGCGACTACAACGGCGAAGCGGCTTAGTGAGCTGTTTGGCTAATTTTAAATGCGCGAACCAACCAGACAGCCCACTAGGTTTCCGACATTCCAACTTACGCGTGAGCATTCATGACTGACAGCATCGTGTTTTTTATCAAGGCCTTGTTTCTGGGGTTGGTCGAAGGCGTTACCGAATTCCTGCCCATATCCAGCACGGCGCATCTGCTGTTGGTGGGCGACTGGATAGGCTTTGATTCCGGAGGCTCAAAGGTCTTCGAGGTCGTCATACAGTTCGGCTCGATATTGGCTGTCATGTGGGTGTTCCGGGCCAGGCTCTGGCAACTGGTGCACGGTACGTTCACCGGGGTGCGCAGCGAGATGCTGTTCACGCGCAACCTGATTATCGCCTTTCTTCCGGCGGCGGTCATCGGCGCCCTGACCATCAAGTACATCAAGGCGCTGTTCAACCATCCGGGCGTCTTCGTGGTGACGCTTGTCGTCGGCGGGATCATCATGCTTTGGGTCGAGCGCAAGCCGCATTTCGCCAAGCACGCCCAGAACGACACGGCCGCGTCCGAGCATGTCTCGGCGCGCACGCTCGAGGAAATCACCTGGAAGCAGGCGCTGATCGTCGGCTTTGCGCAGTGCCTGGCCATGGTGCCCGGAACGTCGCGTTCGGGGTCGACGATCATCAGCGGCATGCTGGCCGGCATCCAGCGCAAGACCGCCACCGAGTTTTCATTTTTCCTGGCCATGCCGACCATGCTGGCGGCGACGGTGTACGACCTGTATAAAAACGGCGCGGCGCTTAGCGCCGATACGTCCATTGCCATCGCCATTGGATTCGTGGCGGCCTTTTTCTCGGCCCTGGTGGTGGTGCGCGCCTTGCTGGCCTTCTTGTCCCGCCATACCTACCGGCCTTTCGCCTGGTATCGCATCGCCTTGGGCGTCGTGGTGCTAGTGTGGCTGTGGCTGGGGGCCGGCGCCGCGTAGCTCGATCGTGCCGCGCTCGATGGCCAGCCATCCTCCGCGGGCGGGAGTCGAGTGGTCGTAGTCCCAGTCGGGCAGCACATAGCGCACGCAGGCGCGTCCGTCCACCAGCAGGTCATGCCGTGCCGGGCGGTGGGTATGGCCGTGCACCATGAGGCTGAGCCCCGAGCTCCGGAAGGCGTTTGCAATGGCCTGCGGGGCCACGTCCATGATGTCTTGCGGCTTGTGCCGGTTGGCGGCCATGCTGCGCCGCCGTGCGTACTGCGCTATGCGCAGGCGCCGCTTCAGGCTTAGCGACAGAAACAGGCGCTGTATCCAGGGCGTGCGGACAATGCGCCGGAAGCGCTGGTAGCTTGCGTCCGCCGTGCAGTATTCGTCGCCGTGGCTCAATAATATGTCGCCGGCGTCGGTATGCAGGTGAACCGTATCGGGGAGGAGGCGGGCGCCCAGGTTTCGGGCCAGTTGCCCGCCGAGAAGAAAATCGCGATTTCCGCGGCCCAGCCACAAGGGAATGAGGCTGGCGGTTTGCCGCAGTTTTTCAAGCGTCGCGGCAAGCCAGGGCGGGGCGGCTTCGATGGCAACGTCGTCTCCGACCCATGCATCGAAAATATCGCCGCACAGAACCAGGGCATCGGCCTGATGGCCCGCCAGATCCAGGAAGTCGTGAAAAGCGGCCTGGGTGGCGGGAACCTGGGGCCCCAGATGGATGTCGGAGGCCAGCCAGACGATGCCCGGCAACGAAATATTATTCAACGACCGTGGCTTTTTCGATGATGACGGCCTCTACGGGCACGTCTTGGTGAAAGCCCTTGTTGCCCGTTTTGACAGCCTTGATTTTGTCGACCACGTCGGTGCCTTCGATGACCTTGCCGAAGACGGCATAGCCCCAGCCGTTGGAGGTGGGGGCGGTGAAGTTCAGGAACTCATTGTCGGCGACATTGATGAAGAACTGGGCAGTGGCCGAATGGGGGTCGCTGGTGCGCGCCATGGCAAGCGTGTATTTGTCGTTCTTGAGGCCGTTGTTGGCTTCGTTTTCGATGGGGTCGTGGGTGGGCTTTTGCTTCATGTCGGCTTCGAAACCGCCGCCCTGGATCATGAAGTTGTTGATGACGCGATGGAAGATGGTGCCGTCATAGAAGCCTTCCTGCGTGTACTTCAGGAAATTCGCGACGGTTTTGGGGGCTTTTTCTTGATAGAGTTCGATGACCATGTCGCCAAAATTGGTCTGAAGCTTGACGTGGGGATTTGTGCTCATTGCAGGGTTACCTTGTATGGTGGGTGAAGAAGCTGCCTGGGCCGCGCTGCCAAGGCTGAAAACCAGCAGGGCGGCGCAAAGCAGGCCAAGTGTGCGTGCCAATTGACTAAATACGCGGGAAGTGAATGAAAGCATGGGTGAATGGGGTATCGATGACGTTGTAAGGGCCGGCCTGTTTTATTTTTGCAGGATGGCTTGGGTTTTTTCGGCCTTGTCGCGGGCTCCGGCTATGCCCAGGGCCGCGGCGCGATCGAACGACTGCTTGGCCAGCATCAGCTGAACCTCGCCCATATTGGCCTTGGCGGTAGCATAATTGGGATCGGCGGTAAGCGCCATGGCCAGGGCGTCGTGGGCCATGTCCAGCTTGCCCTGCTTGATGTATTCGGTTGCCAGGTTGTTCCAGGGCTCGGGCAGTTCGGGGTACTGCACGGTCATGTTTTGATAGACGGCAATCGCTTCGTCGTGGCGGTTCAGCCCCGAAAGGGCGCGTCCCTTGAGGAACAGCAGCTGGACGTCGGTGCCGATGGCCCCCTCGGCCTCGCGCTGGTCGGAGCGCTTTTTGATGATGTCCAGGGCCTCTTGATACTTGCCCTGGGTGATCATGCCCGAAATGCGGTCGGTAATTTGCGAGGGCGTCAGCGGTATGGAAGTGTCGGCCGACGGAGCAAGGGCCTCGAGCACGTTGGCCAGGCCTTGCCAGCCGCCATCCTTCTTGGGCGTATCGTCGAACAGCTTGTCCTGCCCGTAGGCGGCTGGAGCTGCCATGCCGCCGGCCAGCAATGCCAGGGCAAGAAGCGGGCTGAAGAGGTTTCGAAGCACAGGTTTGCACCTTATCTGTAAGAGGTAAAGGGTGCCCCGGGCATGGCCATGTGGATTGCGTATCGGCATGGCGGCGCACGCGGGGAAATTCATTCAGGCAACATCCAAGTTTAGCTGCATGGCGCTATTTTTTCTGCCCACTTGCTATACTGATCGACCACCATTTTAGCCTTGGTTCGATTTTGAAAGGGGCCCGCCGTGCCCGAAAACCAGACTGATTCTGGTGCAAGATCATGGATACAAAGAGAATTTTCATCGCACATGCTGCACATTTATAACACCTTGTCCCGCAACAAAGAGCCGCTCAAGCCAACCGAGCCGGGGCGCGTCCGCATGTACGTGTGCGGGATGACGGTTTACGATTTCTGCCATTTGGGCCACGCGCGCATGCTGGTGGGGTTCGACATCGTGCAGCGCTGGCTGAGGGTGGCGGGCTATCGGGTCAGCTATGTGCGCAATATTACCGACATCGACGACAAAATCATTCGCCGGGCGGTGCAGTCGAATCGCAAGCTTGGCGAGGTCACATCGTTTTTCATCGACGCCATGCATGCGGACGAGCGGGCCTTGAACGTCGAGCCCCCCGATTTCGAGCCCCGGGCCACCGAGCACGTGGGTGAAATGCTTGGCATCATCAAGCGCCTGGAAGAAAAAGGCCTGGCCTACCAATCGGACGACGGCGATGTCAATTACGCCGTGCGCGGCTTCAAGGGATACGGCAAGCTGTCGGGCAAGTCGCTGGACGACTTGCGCGCCGGCGAGCGTGTGGCGGTTGCATCCGGCAAGCGCGATCCGCTGGATTTCGTGTTGTGGAAGGCGGCCAAGTCCGACGAACCGCCCGAGTCCAAATGGGAATCCCCCTATGGCCTGGGACGGCCCGGCTGGCATATCGAGTGCTCGGCCATGAGCAAGTCCATTCTGGGATTGCCGCTGGATATCCACGGCGGCGGCCCTGACCTCAAATTCCCCCACCACGAAAACGAAATCGCGCAAACCGAAGGGGCGTTCGGCGGGACGTTGGCCAATATCTGGATGCATTGCGGCCCGCTGATGGTCGATGCCGACAAAATGTCCAAGTCTCTGGGCAACTTCCGCACCATCCGGGAAACCGTGGCCTCGCCGTCGTCGTTGTCGGCGGATTCGGCCGAATACCAGGCCAATCCGCGCGAAGCCGAGATGCTGCGCTTCTTCATCGTGCGCAACCATTACCGCAGCATCCAGAATTACACTCCCGACAATCTGCGCGATGCGCAGAACGCCCTGGATCGTCTGTACCACACCCTGCACAATGTGCCCGCGGCCCAGGTCGAAATCGATTGGACGCAAGCCGACACCCAGGCCTTTCGCAACGCCATGGACGACGATTTCAATACCCCGGAAGCGGTTGCCGTGCTGTTCGAGCTGTCGTCGCAGGCCAATCGCACGTCGTCGGCGCATACCTCGGGCTTGTTGAAGGCGCTGGGGGGCGTGCTGGGTCTGCTGCAAACCGATCCCGCCCGCTATCTGCAGTCCTCCAGCCGCTATCTGGGGCTGGAAGCGCCGGTCGAAAGCCTGCCGGAAGAGGCCATCCTGGCCCTGATCGCCGAGAGGGCCGAAGCCAAGAAGGCGCGCGACTTCGCCCGCGCCGATGGCATTCGCGCCGAATTGCGCGACGCCGGCATCGAGCTCGAAGACAAGCCGGGCGGTGCGACGCAATGGCGGCGGGCGTAGGGGGGCGGCCATGAGCGAAATCATTACCGCCGACGACAAGCCCCATTTCTGGGACGAGGCTTCCATGCAGCTCATGCGGCGCGACCGCATACTCAAGAAGCTCATTCCTTTGCATGCCTCCGAATGCCTGCGGGTTTCGGCCACGCCGTTCATGACGCTGGCCCGCGCCATCATTGGCCAGCAGGTCACGGTGGCATCGGCGGAAGCCATGTGGCTGCGATTCACCGAGAAATGCGGGCGCCGGCCCACGCCGGGATCGGTGCTGAACGTATCCGGAGACGATTTGCGGGCAGCGGGGCTTTCCAGGCGCAAGGTCGAATACGTCCTGGATCTGGCTTCGCACTTCGCCGAAAAGAAGGTGCGTCCGGCCGCCTGGGTCAATATGGACGACGAAGCCGTCGTGGCCGACCTATGCAACATTCGCGGCATAGGCCGCTGGACGGCCGAAATGTTCTTGATCTTCAGCTTGCGGCGTCCCGACGTCCTGCCGCTGGACGATGCGGGCTTGTTGAAGGCAATTTCGTTACACTACTTCAGCGGCGAACCCGTGTCGCGTTTCGAAGCCCGCGAGGTCGCCCAGGCCTGGGCGCCATGGCGCACGGTGGCCACCTGGTATCTATGGCGCAGCCTGGATACGCTGGCCGGACGGAACTGACGCGCGGCTCCCATTTTTTGGAAAAACAAGCACTCTTATGCGTAATACCTTCCTCGAATTCGAACAACCGTTGGCCGAGCTTGAAAACAAGATCGAGCAATTGCGCTTTGTGCAGGCCGATTCCGCGGTCGATATTTCAGATGAAGTAAGCCGCCTGCAGCAAAAAAGCCAAACCCTGGCCAAGAGTATCTACGCCAAGCTCACGCCGTGGCAAACCGCGCTGGTGGCGCGCCATCCGCAGCGGCCTTACACCCTGGATTACGTACGGGAAATCTTTACCGACTTTCACGAGCTGCACGGTGACCGCATGTATGCCGACGACCTGTCGATCGTGGGCGGCATGGCGCGCTTCAATGGCATGCCGTGCATGGTCATCGGCCACCAGAAAGGGCGCGACACCAAAGAACGCGCCATGCGCAATTTCGGCATGCCGCGGCCCGAAGGCTATCGCAAGGCCTTGCGCCTGATGCGCCTGGCGGAAAAATTCGGCATGCCGGTCTTCACGTTCGTCGACACCCCGGGAGCGTATCCCGGCGTCGGGGCCGAAGAGCGCGGCCAGTCCGAGGCCATCGGCCACAACCTGTATGCCATGGCCGAGCTGAAGGTGCCCATTGTTTCCACCATCATCGGCGAAGGCGGCTCGGGCGGCGCGCTGGCCATCGCCGTGGGCGACGTGGTCATGATGCTGCAATATTCCACCTACGCGGTGATCTCCCCCGAAGGCTGCGCCTCCATCCTATGGCGCAGCGCCGACAAGGCGCCCGTCGCCGCGGAAGCCCTGGCCATTACCGCGCCACGCCTCAAGGAACTCGAGCTGATCGACCGCATCGTCAACGAACCCGTCGGCGGCGCGCATCGCGATCCGGTCACCATGGCGCGCCAGCTGGGCCGGGCCCTGTCCGACGCATTGCGGCAGGTCTCGGGCATGAGCACCGAGCAACTGCTCGAACAGCGTTTGCAGCGCTTGATGTCGTATGGCCGATTCCAAGAGGTTCGTGCTTAACTTGTTTTCCGGGCAATGGCCTGGGTCAGCCGAGCTGACCCAGGCCATTGCCCGATCGGTGGCCGCGCTCGAACGGCCGCCGTCCATTCTGGCCGTCGCGCTCAGCGGCGGAGCCGACTCGGCCATGATGGCGGTGCATGCCGCCATTTACGCACAGCGGCACGGCCTGGCCCTGCATTGCCTTCATATCCACCATGGCCTTCAGCCCCTGGCCGATCGATGGCTGGCGCACGCCCACGACCTGGCCCGGCAGTTGTGTGTGCCCTGTCACAGCCTGCGGGTCGAAGTCGGGCACACAGGGCGGGACGGCATGGAAGCGGCCGCGCGCGACGCCAGGTATCGCGGGCTGGCCGAGCTGGCCGGCGCGGTGGGCGCACGGCATGTTTTGCTGGCCCATCACCGCAACGACCAGGCCGAAACGGTTTTGCTGCGGCTGCTGCGCGGCGCGGGGCCCACCGGTCTGGCGGCCATGGCGCCCGCCACGGAACGGGACGGGCTGGTTTACCTGCGCCCCTGGCTGGACATCGAGCGCGGCCTTATCCTGCAGCAAGCGGAAAGCTTCCACGAGGCAACAGACTGGCAGGCGGTGCAAGACCCCACCAATGCCGACGATAAATACACCCGGGCGGCGGTGCGCGAACGCCTGGCTCCCGAACTGGATGCGCGTTGGCCCGGCTGGCGCGGCAACCTTTCGCGCCATGCCCGCTTGAGCGGCGAATTGGCGCAAGTGCTGGAAGAGGTTGCCGAGCAGGATTTCCTGCAGTTGGAGCCGGCCGCCGACGCCCGCAGTTTTTCCCTTGAGGCCTGGCGCGGCCTTTCGCCGGCGCGCCAGGCCCTGGTGTTGCGCTATTGGCTGTCGCTGGCGGGGCTGCGCATGCCGAGCGAGGCGCGCTTGAACGACATCATGCGCCAGCTGCGCGGCTTGCACGCCTTGGGGCACGACCGCCAGATGCGGGTCAAACACGGCCATGCTTTTGTGTGCTGCCATAACGGCCGGGTGCAATTGGCCGACGAGCAGGCCGACCCCGACGCTGTCGTTGCGCCTTAAAACAAGATTCCTTAAAACGGCTAGAATATAACGTTTTGCCTGCCAATTAATGGCAGTGTCCCTTTAATGCAGAGTATAAGATGTCCCTGATTGTTCACAAATACGGCGGCACGTCCATGGGCTCGGTCGAGCGCATCCAGAATGTTGCGCG
>JBEBXF010000038.1:0-14005 GCA_040391725.1 Eoetvoesiella caeni
GCTCCCCCCCCTGTCCCAGACCCGGGGGGGGCGGCCGGGCGCCCCCGGCCCGGTTATTCAAATGCTGGTTAACTGTTATATCCGGATTTTTATTGACTTGAAATCTGCTCTCTTTAGTATGAAAGGCTGATGTCGGGCGCAGTTCAGCCGAACAGGGCGCAACCCCGCGTCCCGCGCCGGCTGGCCGCTTTTAAAAAAATCATACAAGGAGCTGAGTCATGAGTAGAACCCATGCAGCAAGTCTGCTTGCGGGTCTGATGGTGTTGGCGTCGCAGGGCGCGTGGGCCGAGGTGAAAATCGGCTTCATGGGCCCGTTGTCCGGCCCGCAGGGAGTACTGGGCCAGGATCAATACGACGGCTTCATGCTGGGCGTCGAGATGGCGGGCGGCAAGATGGGCGGCGAGCCTGTCACCGTGCTCAAGGAAGACGACCAGATCAAGCCCGAACTGGGCGCGCAGATCACCCGCAAGTTCATCGAACGGGATCATGTCGATGCCATCGTGGGGCTAAGCGCCACCAATGTTCTCATGGCGGCCAGGCCGCGCATCGTCGAGTCGGGAACGGTCGCCATCGCCACCAACGCCGGGCCGGCGAGCATTGCCGGCGCCCAATGTTCGCCCAATCTGTTCGTGGTGGCCTGGCAGTCCGACGGGCCGTCGGAGGCCATGGGAAAACTGGCGCAGGAACAAGGCTATAAAAAGGTGTTTCTGGGAGCGCCCAATTACCAGGCGGGCAAGGACATGCTGACGGGCTTCAAGCGCTTCTACAAAGGCAAGGTGGTCGACGAGGTCTATACCCAGATCGGCCAGACCGACTACTCGACGGAAATCACCCAGATACAGGCCGACAAGCCGGACGCGGTTTTCGTGTTCTACCCGGGCGGCATGGGCATAAACTTTGCCAAGCAGTTGAAGCAGGCGGGTGTCCTGCCCACAATGCCGGTGTTCTCCGTATTCATGGTCGATCCCACCACCTTGCCGGCCATCGGCGAGGCGGCGGTGGGGGTCACGGCGGGAGCCATGTGGGATGCCGAGCTGGACAACCCGGCCAATAAAAAATTCGTCGCGGCCTTCCAGCAAAAGTACAAGCGCTTGCCCAGCTATTACGCCGCAGCCGGGTACGATGCCGCCAATATCCTGAAGACGGCTTTCGGCACGATGGGCTCGGACCTTCACGACAAGGCGAAGCTGGCTGCGGCGGTCAAGGCCGCGGGTGGAAGCTTCGAGTCGGTGCGCGGGCCGTTCAAGTTCAATCGCAACAACATGCCCATACAGAACTATTACGCTTTCAAGTACGTGAAGCAGGGGGACAAGATCGTTCCCCAGTATGTCGCTACGCCGTTGAAGGATAGGCAAGATGTCTACGTGGGATCCTGCCCCCTGAAGTAATCCGGGCTTCGTGGTGGGAAAAGGGCGGCGCAAGCCGCCTTTTTTCATGGGCGCGCTGAATGATCTGTTGGCACAAATACGCATACCGAGGCTTTAGCTTGAACGGAACCTGCATAACGACTATATGGGGTAAGCATTATTCAGGCCGGTGTCGGCCGCGTATCATGCAATGACGGTGCGAATCGCGCACGACGAGCGGGAAGGACTTATGAAGATCAAGATTATCGGGGCGGGGCCCGGCGGGCTGTATTTTGCGGCGCTCATGAAGCAGCATGATCCGAGGCACGACATTACCGTCTATGAGCGGAATCCGCGCGGCGCGACATTCGGGTTCGGCGTGGTGTTTTCCGACCGGGCGCTGGAGTTCCTGAGGGCCGACGACGAAGCCCTGTACCAGTACCTGACGCCACATCTTGAAAACTGGCCCGAGATCATGATTGCCCACAACGACACGCGGGTGCCGGTGGCCGGCAACGGGTTTACTTCCATTGGCCGCCTGGAACTGCTGACCTTGCTGTACGGCTATGTCGAGAAGCTGGGTGTCGGCATCGAGTTCGACACCGAAATCAACAGCCTGGGGCAGCTCGGCGAAGCCGACCTGATCGTGGGCGCCAACGGCGCGTCGTCGTGGATACGCAGCGAGAACGAAGCCGTGTTCGGCACCACCGTCGACTGGCGGCCCAACAAGTTCATCTGGTACGGCACGAGCAAGGCCTTCAACAGCCTGACCCTGACCTTTCGCGAGACCGGCGCGGGCGTGTTCTGCGCGCACCACTACCGCTACAAGCCCGACATGAGCACCTTCCTGGTGGAAGTCGAAGAGGCCACTTGGAAGCGCGTGGGCTTTGAAACCATGAGCCCCGAAGACACCGTCAAATATTGCGAAGAGGTGTTTGCGGCCGAGCTGGAAGGCCATCCCATCATCTCCAACCATTCGTACTGGCGCAATTTTCCCGTCATCTGGAACGAGCGCTGGAGCATGGACAACATCGTTTTGCTGGGCGATGCCCTGCGCACCGCGCATTTTTCCATCGGCTCGGGCACGCGGCTGGCGATGGAGGATTCGGTGGCGCTTTTCAAGGCTTTCAAGGAAACGCAAGGCGACATTCCGGCTGCCTTGAAGCGTTTCCAGGAGCTGCGCCTGCCTCCCATGGAAAAAATATGGACGGCAGCCAACACCAGCATCGCCTGGTACGAAAAAATGGACGAGCTCGTCCCCAGCCTGACGCCCGTGGAGTTTGCCTACAGCTACATGACGCGCACCGGGCGGGTCGACCACGCCGAAATACGCAAGCGCGACCCGGGACTGGCGGCGGCTTACGAGCAGCTTCATCCCGAAGCGGCGATTCAGGAATAAGTACACGGATTCATGAATAGCGCTCGTAGCCCGAGCGCGTTATTCAGACAAGCGATTAATTGCTACGATAACCAAGCAAAGCCGCAGGCAACCAAGAGTCATGGCGGCAAGCCATGCATACCAAGGAGATACACTCATGAGCGCACGTAAAGTCATCGTCACGGTCGCCCCGACGGGCGGGATGGCCAGCAAAAAGCAGAATCCCAATTTGCCGACGCAGCCCCAGGAAATCGCCGACGATGTTTATCGCTGCTATAACGCCGGCGCCAGCGTCGTGGCGCTGCATGCCCGCCGCGCCGCCGACGACGAGGCCACTTGCGATCCCAACGTGTATGCGCAGATGAACGAACTCATCCGCGCCAAGTGCGACATCGTGCTCAACAACTCCACGGGCGGCGGCATCAACGGCGACATGCTCCATCAGCTCAACAACGGGCTGTGGGAAATCAATTTCGAACAGCGCCTCAAGGGCATGGAAGCGCCGGGCGCCGAAATGTGTACGCTCGATGCGCAGACGATCTGCGCTTCGTTCGGCGACAAGGAAATCCTGGTGCCCACCACGCCGTCGCGCATCCGCACGCTGGCCCAGGGGATGATGAAGCGCGGCATCAAGCCCGAGTGGGAAGTCTTCAGCCTGGAAGACATCATCAAGGACGTCGGCGGCGCCATCAAAGAGGGGCTGGACAAAGCGCCTTACTTCATCAACATTGTGCTGGGCGTCAATGCTTTCCAGGGGGCGCTGCCTTACACCCCCAAGATTCTGCAAATGATGGTCGAGCACCTGCCGCAGGACACCGTGTTCAACGTCAGCGCCATCGGACAGGCCCAATTGCCCGCCGCCGTGCATGCCGTGCTGCTGGGCGGACATGCCCGGGTAGGCCTTGAAGACAACCTGTACTACGAACACGGCGTGCTGGCCACCAACGTCATGCTGGTCGAGCGCTTCGTGCGCGTCATCCGTGAATTGGGCTTCGAGCCGGCAACGCCTGCCGAAGCCCGCGAAATCATGGGGCTGCGCCCGTTGTAATCATCGACTTGGGGGCTTCGCGCAAGCCCCTGAGGTCCGGGTGCTGGAAGGTTTCGACAATGAACTCCCGCAGCCACCGGTGCACCGGGTCGGCCTCGAAGCGCTTGCTCCAGTACACGGACACGGTAAGGATGTTTTGCGGCAGCTCGGCTTTCAGGACATGGTATTTGTTCGCATAAGAAAAAAAACGTTCCACGATATCGCAGGGCATGATGACTCCAAGGTCGGTGTGCCTGACGATTTCGGGCAGCGCCAGAAAATGCGCCGAGGTCAGCACCAGGTGATCTTCCAGGCCCAGTTGTTGAAGGATGCGCACGGTCTCGGGGTGCGATCGCACGGCAACGTAATCAAGTTGCGATAGCGCCTGAGTCGCCGAATGGGCCGGCAGTTTGCGAAAGCGCTGCTCCATGGGGTGGCCGCGGCGCACCACGACGGCGTATTTTTCTTGAAACAAGGGTATGCAGGGCGTGTTGATGATGGATGGCAGAAAGCCGCAGGCAAAGTCCAGTTTGCCGGTGTCCAGCGCATTGACGATCTGCTCGTACGCAAGCGGATAGGTTTGCACTTTTATGCCCGGAGCCAGCCGCCTTAGTTCCGTCATCAAGGTCGGCAGCAGGCGGGCTTCCCCGATATCGCTCATGTGTATGCGCACCGTCATTTTCGCCGAGGCGGGGTTGAACGACGTGGTTTCGTTCAGCGCGCCCTCGATGGAGATGATGGCCGCCTGGACGACGTTGGCCAGGCGGTGCGCCCTTGGGGTGGGCCGCATGCCCCCCGGGGCGCGCACGAACAGGGCATCGCCAAGAGCCAGCCTCAGCCGGGTCAGCCCCTGGCTGGCGGCCGGCTGGGACATCTGCAGCGCCTCGGCCGCCCGGCTTACGTTGCGCAGGCGGTAGATGGCTTCGAAGAGCCGCAGCAGATTCAGATCTGGCAGAACCATATTCGCCTACCTAATAATCAATTAGTAAAGTTATTTTATAGCCAGATAATGGTGCGTCAACCATAATGAATGATCAGCAATCAGACGGTAAGACATTTCATGACGACACCTTCATTCGTGGCACGCGATATGGGCCCGGTCACGGTACGCGAGGCGGTTCTGGATCTGCTTCGCGCCTTGGGCATGACCTCCATCTTCGGCAACCCGGGCTCCACCGAGCTTCCTTTCTTTTTCGATTTTCCCGAAGACTTCCGCTACGTATTGGGGCTGCAGGAGTCCGTGGTGGTGGGGATGGCCGACGGCTACGCCCAGGCAACGCATAACGCGGCGTTCATAAACCTGCACTCCGCCGCGGGGGTGGGCCACGCCATGGGCAATATCTTTACCGCGTTCAAGAACAAGACGCCCCTGGTCATCACGGCGGGCCAGCAGGCCAGGCCCATTCTGCCATACGACCCGTTTCTGGGATCCATGCAGGCGCCCGAGCTGCCCAAGCCCTACGTCAAATGGAGCATCGAGCCGGCCCGTCCCGAAGACGTGCCGCTTGCCCTGGCCCGTGCCTATCAGATCGCCATGACGCATCCCCGGGGGCCGGTGTTCGTGTCCATCCCCTCCGACGACTGGGACGTGCCGACTGAACGAGTGGTGCCTCATCAAGTCAGCCGGAACATCCGCCCCGACGCCGCCTTGCTGGCCCAGGCGGCCAAGGCCCTGGCCGGCTCCAGCCGTCCGGCGCTGGTGGTCGGGGCCGCGGTGGATCGCGACCAGGGCTGGGACGACGTAGTGAAGCTGGCCGAACTCCACGAGGCGCGCGTCTATGTGGCGCCGATGTCGGGCCGTTGCAGCTTTCCCGAGGATCACCGTCTGTTCGGCGGCTTCCTGCCCGCGATACGCGAGCGGATCGTCAGCATTCTGGACGGGCACGACCTGGTGCTGGCCATCGGCGCGCCGGTGTTCACCTACCATATCGACGGCAAAGGCCCCCACTTGCCCGAGGGCGCAAGCCTGGTTCAGCTAACCGAAGACCCCAATGTCGCCGCCTGGGCGCCGGCCGGCGTTTCCATCATTTGCAGCATTCAGCAGGGCGTGCGGGATCTCGTCGCGCTGGGCGCTCCCACCGCACGTGCCGCGCTGGCGCCCGTGCCCCGCAAGCCCGTCGTCGAGATGCCGGATCGCGGCGAGCGCATGTCGGTCGCCTATGTGCTGCAGACCCTGGATCAGGCCAGAAGCCGTTCGAGCATCATCGTGGAAGAAGCGCCCAGCTCCAGATCGACCATGCACGACTACCTGCCCATCTACGAGACGGAAACGTTCTACACCATGTGCAGCGGCGGCCTGGGCTACGGGCTTCCCGCGGCGGTCGGGGTGGCGCTGGCCAGGCCCGAGTCCAAGGTCATTGCCCTGATCGGCGACGGTTCGGCCATGTATTCCATACAGGCGCTTTGGAGCGCCGCGCAATTCGAACTGCCGATGGCCTTCGTCATCCTCAATAACCGCAAGTACGCGGCGCTGCGGGAGTTCGCCGGAATCTTCGGCTACGACCCCGCTACGCCGCTTACCGGCACCGACCTGCCCGACATCGATTTCGTGACCCTTTCGCAAGGGCTGGGAGTCCAGGCGGAACGGATCTCCGACGCGGCGGAGCTGCGCGCCGCGCTCGATCGCGCACTGAACGCCAACGTGCCCATGCTCATCGAGGTGGAAGTGGCCTGATTTGAATTCACAAGCTGTATTAAAGGAGGAAGTAATGAACAAGATTTCCATGCTCATCAATAATAAGTCCGTACAGGCATCCAACGGAAAAACTTTCGAGCGCTGCAATCCGCTGGACGGCAGCGTCGCCACCGTCGCGCCGGCGGCAACGCCGGAAGACGCCAGGGCCGCGGTCGAGGCGGCCGCGGCGGCGTTCGCTGCATGGTCCGAAACCACCCCAAGCGCGCGCCGGGCGCTCCTGTCGAAAGCGGCGCATGCGCTCGAACAAAAGGCCGAGGCGCTGATCGCCGCGATGGCGTCGGAAACCGGGGCCGCCGCGCCGTGGGCCGGGTTCAACGTTCACTTGGCGGCGGGCATGCTGCACGAGGCCGCGGCCATCACCACCCGGATCAGCGGCGAAGTCATTCCTTCCGACGTGCCGGGCAACCTGGCGCTTGCCGTGCGCCAGCCCACGGGCGTCATCCTGGGCATAGCTCCCTGGAACGCGCCCGTCATCCTGGGAATCCGGGCCATCGCAACCCCCCTGGCCTGCGGCAACACGGTCATATTCAAAGGCTCGGAACTCTGCCCGGCCACCCATGGGATCATCGTCGAAGCCTTCAAGGAGGCCGGCTTCCCCGAAGGGGTGGTCAACTTCGTGACGAACGCGCCCGCCGATGCCGGGGAAGTCGTCGAAGCCATGGTTTCGCATCCCATGCTCCGATGCGTCAATTTCACCGGCTCGACGCGAGTCGGCAAGCTCATCGCCCAGACCTGCGCCAAGTACCTCACGCCGGTCATTCTTGAATTGGGCGGCAAGGCGCCTTTGGTGGTTCTGGACGATGCCAACCTCGACGAAGCGGTCAATGGCGCCGCCTTCGGCGCTTTCGCCAATTCGGGCCAGGTTTGCATGAGCACCGAGCGGCTCATCGTCGACAATAAAATCGCCGATGCCTTCATCGAGAAGCTTGCGGCGAAGGCCAAGGCGCTGCCGCTGGGCGATCCCCGCAAAGGGCCCGTGGTGCTCGGCTCCGTGGCGGACGCCAGCATCGTCAATCGCTGCAACGAGCTCATCGCGGATGCCCTGGACAAGGGGGCGAAGCTGATTTGCGGGGGCAAGGCGGATTCCACGCTTTTCCCCGCCACGCTGCTCGATCACGTGACTTCCGACATGCGCATCTATCACGAAGAAAGCTTCGGTCCGGTCAAGCCGATTGTGCGGGTCAATGGCGTGGAAGAAGCCATTGCGTCCGCCAACGATACCAGCTACGGGCTTTCGGCGGCGGTGTTCGGCACCGACGTCGGCCGGGCATGGCAGGTGGCCAAGCGCATCGAGTCCGGCATATGCCACGTCAATGGGCCCACCGTGCACGACGAGGCGCAGATGCCGTTTGGCGGCGTCAAGGATTCCGGCTACGGGCGCTTCGGCGGCATGGCTGGCATCGAGGCCTTTACCACGCTGCGCTGGATCACGGTGCAGACGACGCCGCGCCATTATCCCTTCTAAGGCGCGCAAACCGGCTGTGGCCGGTGAGCAGGCAAGCGCCGTGGATACCCGGTTTCCATTGCGCTTGCCTGGGTTCGCATACCCTTCGCTATAAGCCCAGCTAATAATGGTTTAGTACGAAAACGACATTGCGGCGCACATCCATGCACGACACACTGTATTGAAAGCAGTCAAAAAAATATACATCCTGGAGACTCTATGCAATCCCCCCTGGAAGACGAGGCTGCCGCCGCGTCTATCTTGCACGATCAGTTCGGCCCGTTCGGCCAAGGCCTGCTGGCCGTATCGAAGTTCTTCGCTGCCGTGGGCAGCCTGGCTTTCGTGGCGCTGGTCATCATGTCTCTCATTTCCATCGTCGGGCGCAAGCTGTTTTCCATGCCCGTGCCGGGCGATATGGAAATCCTCATGATGGTGGCTGCTTTTGCGTCAGCCACTTTTTTTGCCTATTGCCATCTTGAAAACGGCGACGTCAAGGTCGATTTCTTCACCGCCCATGCCAGGCCGCAAACCGTGCATCGGCTCGACGCCCTGGGCTCGTTGCTGGTGGGGCTTTTCGGCGTGGTGATCGCATGGCGCAGCTGGGTGGGGGCCATGTCCCTGCGTGAAGCGGCCGAAACCTCGCCCATCCTGGCCTGGCCCATCTGGGTGGTTCAGGCTTCCATGGTGCCCGGCTTCATCCTCCTGGCCATCGCGGGCCTGTACATGTGCTTCCTGCATATGAAAGTAAGCCATGTGTACGCGGCGGGGGGGCAGCCATGACCGGAATTACAGTGGGTCTGATCATGTTCGCGGTGCTGCTTACGCTCATGGTCATCCGCATCCCCATCGGTATTTCGATGTTCGTGGCGGGGGCGGGAGGCTATGTCTATTTGACGGGCGGCAACTGGGCGCCTCTTCTGGCTTCCTTGAAAAACCTGACGTATGCGCGCTTGTCGAACTACGACCTGGTGGTGATTCCCCTGTTCCTTCTCATGGGGCAGTTCGCCACCCATGGGGGCTTGAGCCGCAGCCTGTTCCGTTTCGTCAGCGCCTTTCTGGGGCATCGGCGGGGCGGAGTGGCCATGGCGGCGGTGGGCGCCTGCGCCGGGTTCGGCGCCATTTGCGGCTCGTCGCTGGCCACCGCGGCCACCATGGGGCAGGTGGTGCTGCCGGAATTGCGCCGCTACGGCTATGCAGGCAGCCTGGCCACGGGCACGCTCGCGGCGGGCGGCACGCTGGGCATCATGATCCCGCCCTCGGTGCCCCTCATCATCTATGCCATCCTCACTCAGGAATCCATCGGCAAGCTGTTCATGGCCGCCGTCATTCCAGGCGTGCTGGCCATGCTGGGCTACATGGTCGTCATCCAAATCATTGTGCGCCGGCACCCCGAAAAAGGGCCGGCGGGACCGCGGGTCGCCTGGCCCGAGCGCATCAAGGCGCTGATCCAGGTCGGCCCCGTGCTGGCGGTATTCGTGGTGGTCATCGTGGGCATTTATGCCGGCTGGGCCACGCCTACCGAGGCGGCCGCCATCGGGGCCGCGGCCTGCGGCATCATCGCGGTGGTAACTGGCGGGCTGCGCTGGAAAGGGCTGCTGGACAGCGCGCTGGGCGCCGCCCAGGCCACTGCCATGATCTACCTGGTATTGCTGGGGGCCGACATGCTGAACGTGGCGCTGGCTCTGTCGCAAATGCCGACGGAATTGGCCCATTGGGTGCAGCACAGCGGGCTGTCGCCGTTTCTCATCATCGTGGCGGTTCTGATCGTCTATATCCTGCTGGGCTGCGTCATGGACTCGCTGGCCATGATCCTGCTGACCATCCCCATTTTCTATCCCATGATCATGGGGCTGGATTTCTGGGGCATGGGGCTCGAAGACAAGTCCATCTGGTTCGGGATCCTCGCCTTGATGGTGGTGGAAATCGGCCTGGTGCATCCACCCGTGGGCATGAACGTCTACATCATCAACCGTATGGCCAAGGACGTGCCGCTGACCGAAACGTTCAAGGGCGTCATGCCTTTCCTGGCGTCCGACTTCATCCGCATCGCGGCCCTGGTACTGTTCCCGAGCATTACCCTGGTTCTGGTCAGGGCCTTCGGGGCGCTTTGATTTGCGGCTCCGCCGCGAAAATATGGGACTCGAATCCCGCACTCACAAGGAGACAAACATGACAACAATGACAAAACAGCCGTTGCAAAAAACAGCGATTCTCGGCCGACTGGCCGCTGTGGCCTTGGGCCTGAGCATGGCCGCTTCGGTGCAGGCCGCCGATAAAATAGTGCTCAGGGTTTCCCATTTCCTGCCGTCCACTTCCAACGCCCAGGTCAACATGATCCAGCCCTGGTGCGACAAGATCGCCAAAGAATCCAACCAGCGGATGGTTTGCCAGATCTATCCGGCCATGCAATTGGGCGGCACGCCGGGCCAGTTGTTCGACCAGGCCAAGGACGGCGTGGCGGACATCGTCTGGACGCTGTCGACGCAGGCGTCGGGCCGCTTCACCAAAAGCGCCGTCTACGAACTGCCGTGGCTGGTGCCCAATGCTGAAATCGGCAGCCGCGCGCTGTGGGAGTTCACGCATAAATATGCCATGGACGAATACAAGGGCGTGCATCCCATTTTCATGCATACCCACGGCGGCACCATCCTGCACTTCGTCGATAAGCAGCCCAAGACCCTGGCGGATTTCAAGGGTCTGAAGATCCGCTCGGCCAACCGGGTCAACTCCAAGATGCTGGCGGCCATTGGTGCGGCGCCGGTGCAGATGCCGCTGCCGGCGGTTCCCGATGCCGTGTCCAAGGGCGTGGTCGATGGCGCCGCCGTGCCTTGGGAAGGGGTGCCGGCCATCAAGCTCGACGAAATCACTCACTACCATTTCGACGTGCCCAAGGGCCAGCCGCGCATGGGCAATTCCATTTTCCTCTTCGGCATGAACCAGGCGCGCTATGACAGCCTGCCGCCCGACCTGAAGAAGGTCATCGACGACAACAGCGGCGAAGAGGTTTCGGCCTGGGCGGGGCGCACGGTCTTCGACGAGCGGGAGGCGGATTTCATGAAAGTCTCCAAATCGAACGGCAGCACTTTCCATTACATGGACGACGCCGAATACAAGCGCTGGATCGACGCCACCAAGAACGTGAGCAATGAATGGATCAAGGATGTCGACGCCAAGGGCGGCAACGGCGCGAAGCTCTATGCCGAAGCGGAAGCCATCATCCATAAGCTCATGGATCAGGCTGCCAGCAAGAAGTAAGCAGCGGGCTGGCATGGCTCGGTTCGCGATTTGAATCCCGCCCTGGCGTGCTGCATGGCCACGCAGCACGCCAGGGCCGTTTTCGGACGAGGCCGGCCAAAGCCGGTTGGCGGGATCGCAGGCGCGGCCTGTCATCCGATTTCTCCTTTGTGATAAATTATGCACATTATTTAATTTTAGGCATAAAATTCAGTGCAAACACCTATGCTCAAACGCATCCTGGGTGCCTAGAATGGCTACATTCACGACCGCGGCATGCCTGCCGCACGCGCTTGCCGGCCAGTATTTTCGGGGTTTGTGTCCAGGAAGCCGGCAGGGCGAATCACAATAATCAAGGAGATCCAGATGGCATTGCCGAAAACCATGAAAGCCGCCCGCATGCATAACGTGGGCGAGCCCATGAAAATCGAACAGGTCCCCGTGCCCGAGCCCCGTTCCAACGACGTGCTATTGCGGGTCAAGTCCTGCGGCATCGTGCCCAACCTGGGAAATATCCTCAGCAACTGGACAACCTGGTTTCCCGAAAGGCCGCTGCCGCCGCTGCCCGCCATTTTCGGGCTGGATCCCGCCGGCGAGGTCGTGGCCGTGGGTTCCCAGGTGCATGCCTGGAAGCCGGGCGATCGCGTGTACGTGAATCCGGGCCGCTACTGCGGCGGCTGCAGGGCATGCCGCAACGGCCAGCACACCAATTGCGAATACTGGACGTTCAACGGCTATTTCGGTTTTTCCGACAAGTCCATGAAGATCTTCGACGACTACCCTTATGGCGGCCTGTGCGAATACATGACCGCGCCCCAGTATTCGCTGGTCGGCCTGCCCGACAGCGTCAGCTACGACCAGGCGGCGCGTTTCGGGTACTTGGGCACGGCTTATGCCGGCTTGCGCAAGGGCGGGGTGCGGCCCGGTAAAACGCTGCTGGTCAACGGCATCAGCGGCACCCTGGGCCTGGGCGGCGCCCTGTTCGGCCTGGCCATGGGCGCCACCCGCATCTTCGGCACGGCCCGCAACCAGGCTTTGCTGGATCGCGTCAAGGCATTGGCCCCCCACCGCATCGAAGTCAAGTCGCTGAACGACAGTGAACCCATCGATGCCTGGATTCAACGCCTTACTGGCGGCGAAGGCGTGGATATCTATGTCGACTGCCTGGGGCCCGGCGCTGGGCACGAAACCCTGCTGGCCAGCATGCGGGCGCTCAAACGCGGCGGAACGGCCATCGATATCGGTGCAACGGCGGGCAGCGTGCCGCTCGATTTGCACACCATGATGGATTTGCAACAAAGCGTGATAGGCTCTTGCTGGTTCACCCCTGGCGAGGGACAAGACATGGCCGACATGGCGGCATCCGGCCTGCTGGACATGTCTGTTTTCGAACAGGTCGGATTCCCGCTGGATCAGGTGAACGAAGCGATTTCGGGCATAGAAAACCGGAACGGCGGTTTTAGCAACTACGTGATAAACCCTTAAAAAAGAATCAAGGAGACACACATGGCAGTTCGCATCAGTAGACGAGATTTTGTCCGTACCGCAGGCGCCGCGGCCGCCGTGGCGGCAGCCCCTTCCATCGTGCATGCCCAGGCCGAGCGCAAATCCATCAAGGTGGGCTGGGCCATTTCCAAGACCGGGCCTTTCACCGGCGGCGCGAATGCCTCGCAGATCCCCAACTACCGCCTATGGGTCGATGACGTCAACAAGGCCGGCGGCCTGAACCTGGGCGGCAAGAAGCTGCCCATCGAAGTCGTCGAATACGACGACCGCAGCCAGTCCGAAGAGCTGGTGCGGGCGGTCGACCGCCTCATCAGCCAGGACAAGGTCGATTTCCTGCTGCCTCCGTGGGGCACCGGCATGAACCTGGCGGTGGCGCCGGCTTTCCATCGCGGCAACTTCCCCATGATCGCGCCCAGCTTCATCACCGACCGCATGCCCCAGCTGGTCAAGCGCTGGGACAATATTTTTTCGCTGCTCGAACCCGCGACGCCCTACGGCGAAGCCATCGTCGGCATCCTCAGCAAGCTGCGCGCCGACGGTAAAATCGGCAACAAGGTGGCCGTGGTCAACGTGACCGACCAATTCGGCCTGGAGCTCTCCAAGGCCGCGCGCACGGCGCTGGCCAAGGCCAAGTTCGAAATCGTCTACGACGCCGGCTACCCCATTGCCACGCAAGACCTCACGCCCATCATCGCGGCTGCTCAGCAGAAAAATCCCGATACCTTCCTGGCGTTCAGCTATCCGCCCGACACCTTCGCCCTGACCGAAGCGGCCCGGGTGCGCGGCTTCAACCCCAAGGTGTTCTACGCCGGCGTGGGCACGGCCCTGGCCATCTACCCGGCCAAGTTCGGCGCCGCCACCCTCGAGGGCGTCATGGGGCCGGGCGGCTGGAACCCGCATTCCCAGGCCGTGACCGACTACGTCGCCCGCCACAAGGCGCTTACCGGCACCTTGCCCGACGAATGGGTCAGCGTTCTCTGCTATTCGGGGCTGCAGGCTCTGCAGCAGGCCATTGAAAAAGTCGGCAAGGTCGACCGTCCGGCCATCATCAAGGTGCTCAACTCCACGACCTTCGACACCGTCATGGGCCCGCTTGCGTTCAAGAACCACATCATGCAGGGCGGGTGGCTGGTCGGCCAGTGGCAGGAGGGTGTTTTCCACGGTGTGGCTCCCAATCAGGAAGGCGTAAAGCCGGTCATTGCGAAACCGGCCTGGAAGGCTTGATCCGGAGTCTTTATGCCTATTGCCGATGCCTTGATTTTCGGGCTGACCCTGGGCGGGGCCTATGCGCTGGTGGCGCTGGGCCTCAACCTGCAGTACGGCGTGGCGCGCATTCTCAATCTTGCCTATGGCGAGATGCTGATTGCCGCCGCGC
>JBEBXF010000039.1:0-13896 GCA_040391725.1 Eoetvoesiella caeni
AAGCGCCCCTGAAAACCGGACAACGATCCGGCTTTCAGGGGCGCTTCAGAGCAATACAGAGCCCGGAAAACACAAAGCACCGCATATCCAGGCCCAGGCCGCTGGCCGCGAGGCCGGCGGCAAGCCTGCGCGGGCTTACATAGGTACGACGCGGGTGGGGCCGTTACCGCTGACCAGGCGCACGCGCTGGCCCGAAGCGAACCCTACGTCGGCCGCCTGGGCGACAACGCGGGTTTCGCCGTTATCGAGCCGCACGGTAATTTCCAGGCCTTGGGTTTTGCCAACCTGGTTCTCGACGGTATTGCCCAGCAGCCCGCCAAGAAGGGCGCCACCCACCGTGGTGATGACTTTGCCCGAGCCGCCGCCCATGCTGTTGCCCACCACGCCGCCCAAGGCGCCGCCGGCCAGCATGCCCACGCCGCTGGATTTGTCGTTCTGGATGGTGACCGGGCGTACCGACACCACCGTGCCCGTGCGAACGATTTGTTCCTGCTGCGCCTGGCCGTAGGTATACACCGAGCTGGAGGCCGAGGGATTCGCGCAACCGGCCACTGCCGCGAGCGCTCCCGCGGCGGCGGCCACGGCCATCAAGCGGCGAAAGCGAAAACCAGCGGCTGCTGCAATAATTTTAGTCATGAGAGATTCCTTTGTAAGGTGGCTGCGACGCTTACGCGGGCAGCTCGACACCGTAATGTTGCTTCAATGAAGCGCTGATTTCGGCACGGCCAGGCTTGTGATTCTGCGGGCCCCGCGAGGCAATTTTAATGGCCCCCATCACATTCGCCAACTGGCATGCCTGCTCCAGCGGCCACTGCTGGGTCAGGCCGTACAACAGCCCCGCGCGGTGGGCATCGCCGCAGCCGGTGGGATCCACCACCGACGCCGCCTTGATGGGGGCGATGCTGGTCTGCGCGCCGTTGGCGTACAAGGTGGCTCCCTCGGCCCCGCGCGTCACGACCACGGCCTTCATGCCGGCGGCAATCTCTTGCAGGCTGCGCCCGGTGCGTTGCTCCACAATGCTGGCTTCGTAATCGTTGGCGGTGAAAATATCGGCCAGGCCCAGCATCTGCTCCAGATCTTCGCCCGAAAACAGCGGCATGGCCTGGCCCAGATCGAAAATGAAAGGAGTGCCTTGCTGCTTCAGGCGGCGCGCATGCGCGAACATGCCGTCCTTGGCGTCGGGCGCCACAATGGCCCATGCCGCCTGCGTGCCGCTCAGGTCGTTCTCGGCCGAACGCAGCATGGCGCCGGGGTGGAACGACGCAATCTGGTTGTTGTCCAGGTCGGTGGTAATAAAGCACTGCGGCGTGAACATGTCGGGAATGACGCGAATCATGCTGGTGTCGATGCCCAGATTCCTGAAGTGCGCCAGATAGTCCGAGGCATCGGCACCCACCGTTCCGACCGGCACCGGCGCGCCGCCCAGCAAATGCAGGTTGTAGGCGATGTTCCCCGCGCAGCCGCCGAACTCCTTGCGCATCGACGGCACGAAAAACGACACGCTCAACGACTGTATGCTGTCGGCCAATATGTGATCTTTGAAGTGCCCTTCAAAGACAGCGATGGTATCGAACGCCACCGACCCGCACACCAGTACTTTCTCAGACATATCTATCCTTCAGGAGAGTAGAACTTACCCAGTTGATAACCATTGATCTTTACACCGGCCACCGTAAGCGGCACCGTGATCTGGCGCTCGCTATTGGCGGCAAACGGCTGCCCGAGAACCTCGGGCGGCAGATAATCTTTTGGCGCAAGCTTGCGCCGAACCACGACGGAGCCGGAAAAGTCTACCAGATCGAGTGTCAGCGTCGGCCATGCCTGCGGCTTGCCATAGCTGTTGCGCAAGACCACTCTCAACAGCATGGCGCTTTCATCCGGCTTGAGCTGGTCGTTGTGGGGCGCGGACTGCAACGATGAATCCATGATGGAGATATGCTCGATGCGGCGCGAATACCCCACTTTGCAGTGCAGCGACAGGCATGCCTGCTCCAGCAAGGGGCGCAGCACGGGCGCGTTCGTGGCAATTTGCGTGCGGTATACGTAAGCAAGCTGCGCAAGCAGGAGCACCAGGCCGGCAAAAACCAGCACGCTCCAAAAAACCCGCGCAAAGCCATGGCGCCGTTGCTGGCGTGCGTACAGGAAATCCGGCAGGACATCGTCATCGTGCAACGCCGCGCGATCCGCCGGCTCGATGCGGGCCGGCCCCGAGGAGGTCGTGCCGCGCGGTTCGATGTAAATGCCCTGGGCTTCAGGCACGCCGCCCTCTCGTACCTCGTCGCCGGAATACAAGCCGGGCTCCGGCCGCCTTGCCGACGCCGGCAAATCATCCCGCCGCAGTGCGAACGCCGCAGTCCTGGCTTCTTCGTCGGCTTGCCGGCGGGTGTCCGCGAAAATACCCGGCAGCGCCGGGGGCACGGAAGCGCCCGGAACGCCGGCGGTGCGCTGGCGCACGACGCTGGGCGCCGCGGGCGGCTCAACGAAGGACGGCTGATGCGAAGGCGGCGAAGAAGCAGGCGGCGCCGCCGTTCCCTGCCCGTTGGGAACCACCGCTTCGGAGCCGTCGAAGATATTGGCGCAGCCAATGCAGCGGATATAGCCCTTGCGCAGCTGCAGCTCGCTAAGGCTGGCTGGAAACACGGTACCGCACTGCGGGCACTTCGTCATCAAATCCATAAGGCTATCCGCCGGCGATAATGATCAGCTTCGCTGCCCATGCAGGCAAACCCAGCCATCCCGGGCTCGCCATACACTCATGCTCAGCCATGGGGCATAGGCTTGCGCCACCTCGTCGGCCTGCCGCTCCAGCACCCCGGAAAGCACCAGACGCCCGCCCGCCTGTACCCGGCCGGCCAGCATGGGCGCCAGAACCTTCAAGGGATTGGACAAAATATTGGCGACGACCAGTTGCAACTGGCCGGCTGGCAGTTCGTCGGGCAGCAAGGCCTGCAGATCGACCTGATTGATTTGCGCATTGTAGCGGGTGGAAACGACCGCCTGCTCGTCGATATCGACGGCCAGCGTGGGCCCCGCCCCCAGCATCTTGGCGGCAATGGCCAGGATGCCCGAGCCGCAGCCATAGTCCAGCAAGGTCTCGCCTGGCTGCAGATTGGCTTCCAGCCACTCCAGGCATAAATGCGTGGTCGGGTGGCTGCCGGTTCCGAAAGCCAGGCCCGGATCGAGCTGCAGATGAACCGGTCCGCCCGCTTGCCGCGATGCGCCCGGTTCCGGGACATCCGGGTCGTCGCGGTGCCAACTGGGCACTATCCATACGCGCTGGCCGATCTGGATGGGCCTGAACTGAGCCTGGGTAAGGCGAACCCAGTCCGCGTCGGGCACTTCCCGCGTGGACCAGCCGCTGGCCATGTAATCCAGCCCGCCCATGACGCGGACTTGTTCGAGTATCTGCTCGGGATCCGCGCCGTCGGGCAGTAAGGCCACCACGCGATTATGGCGCCAGGCCTGGACTTCGGGCTCGGTGCCGGGTTCGCCGAATAGGGGCTGTTCGGTTTCGGTGTCGCTCTCGGCGTCCTCGACGGATACCGACAGCACTCCCGCCTCGAGCAAGGCATCCGAAAGCGCCTCGGCCTGCGCCTCTGGACAATGAAGCACGAGTTCACGCATAGTGTTTTCCAGCGGACGCCGGGGAGCCAAGCCCCCCGGCGTCCTGATGTTGATGCCGCCGGCGCCTACGGGCGCTGCGACAATTTCTGTTCAAGATAATGAATGCTGGTGCCGCCTTCGACGAAGCGGGCGTCCTGCATGAGTTCCCGATGCAAGGGAATATTGGTGTTGATTCCTTCCACCACCATTTCCGACAAGGCGATTTCCATGCGGGCAATGGCCTGCGCGCGCGTGTCGCCGTAGGTGATGAGCTTGGCGATCATGGAATCGTAGTTGGGCGGCACGGTGTAGCCGTTGAACACATGCGAGTCCATGCGCACGCCAGGCCCGCCGGGAGTGTGCCAGTTGGTGATCTTGCCCGGGCTGGGCACGAACTTGAACGGGTCTTCGGCATTGATGCGGCATTCGACGGCATGGCCGCGAATCTGGACGTCGCGCTGGCGCAAGGTGAACTTTTCGCCGGCGGCGATGAGAATCTGCTGCACGACCAGGTCGACGCCCGTGATCATCTCGGTGACCGTGTGCTCCACCTGGATGCGGGTGTTCATTTCGATGAAGAAGAACTCGCCGTTTTCATACAGGAACTCGAAAGTGCCCGCGCCGCGATAACCCATTTTGCGGCAGGCCTCGGCGCAACGCTCGCCGATGCGCTCGATGAGCCGGCGCGGAATATGGGGCGCGGGGGCTTCTTCGATGATTTTCTGGTGGCGCCGCTGCATGGAGCAATCGCGTTCACCCAGCCAGATGGCATTGCGCCCACCGTCGGCCAATACCTGGATCTCGATATGGCGCGGGTTCTCGAGGAACTTCTCCATATAGACTTCAGGATTATTGAACGCGGCGCCGGCCTCGGTGCGGGTCATGGCGACAGCGGTGTTCAGCGCCGCCTCGGTGTAGACCACGCGCATGCCCCGGCCGCCGCCGCCGCCGGCCGCCTTGATGATGACCGGGTAGCCCACTTCGCGGCCCATGCGCAGGATTTCCTCGGGATCGTCGGGCAAGGCGCCGTCGGAGCCCGGCACGACCGGCACGCCGGCCTCGATCATGGCTTTTTTGGCGCAAACCTTGTCGCCCATGGTGCGTATGGTTTCGGGACGCGGGCCGATGAATACGAAGCCGCTTTTTTCCACGCGGTCGGCGAAATCGGCGTTCTCGGACAGAAAGCCGTAGCCGGGGTGGATGGCTTCGGCGTCGGTCACCTCGGCCGCCGAGATGAGCGCGGGCATGCTCAGGTAGCTGTCGCGCGGCGACGCCGGCCCGATGCACACCGACTCATCGGCCAGGCGCACGTATTTGGCTTCGCGGTCGGCCTCGGAGTGCACGACCACGGTCTTGACGCCAAGCTCGCGGCAGGCGCGCTGGATGCGCAGCGCAATCTCTCCGCGATTTGCTATCAGTATTTTTTCAAACATCGTTTAGCCAATTACAAATAGGGGTTGGCCGTATTCGACGGGCTCGCCGTTTTCAACCAAGATTTCCTTGATGACGCCACTTTTGTCGGCTTCGATTTCATTGAGCAGCTTCATGGCCTCGATGATGCACAGCGGCTCGCCTTCCTTGACCGACTGGCCCACGTCGACAAAAGCCGACGCGCCCGGATTGGGCGCGCGATAGAAGGTGCCGACCATGGGCGACTTGACGATATGCCCCTGAACAACGGGCGCGGCGGGCGCCGGCGCAGCGGCAGCAGGCGCCGCGGCGGCAACCGGCGCGGCCACGGGCTCGGGCGCGTAGACCACGGGCTGTTGCTGCTGGGAAAATTTGACGATGCGTACTTTGCCTTCACCTTCGGTAATCTCGAGTTCGGCGATGCCGGATTCGGCAACCAGGTCGATCAAGGTTTTGAGTTTTCTTAAATCCATACAGACTTCCCGTTGGCTCGCCGCGCTTGAGGCATACAGCGAGCTAGATTATTGATAAAAACCAAACTATGGCTTGCCAGCCCCCCCTCAATGATCGAGGGCGTAGCGCAAGGCCGTCTCATACCCGAATGCGCCCAGGCCCACCACTACCCCCTGGGCCAGATCGGACAGGAAGGAGTGATGGCGAAACGCTTCGCGCTTATGTACGTTGGATAGATGCACTTCAATGAATGGAATCGCCACGGCCGCCAGCGCATCGCGGATCGCCACGCTGGTGTGCGTGTAGGCGCCGGCATTGATGATGATGTAGTCCACCGCTTCGCTGCGGGCCGCGTGAATGCGATCGACCAGCCCGCCTTCGTGATTGCTTTGAAAGGCCTCGAGCGAGGCCTGGCCTTCGGCGGCCAACTGCTGCAAACGCGCGTTAATGTCGGCCAAAGTCTGGCGGCCATAGACATCCGGCTCGCGGGTGCCAAGTAGGTTCAGATTGGGGCCATGCAAAACGAGTATGTGTTGCGCCATTATGAAGTTTGCTGACAGACAGACCGTCTTTTTACGCTAAAAAGCGGTATTTGTCGAATAAAAACATAGAAATCACCCTGCTCAGGCCACAAATCCGGGCTGATTGAAACCAGATATTACAGCCGTGCAACGGGCCTTACGAACTTGAACTGCCCGCCAGGCCGTCCAAGGTTTGCGCCAGCACATCCGGCTTGATCTGGCCCAGCACCTTGTGCACCACCTGCCCCTGGGCGTCGAACACCACGGTGAACGGCAGGCCTCCGGCCGTGTTGCCCAACGGCCGCATGAGCGCTATGCCGCCGTTGCCGGCCAACAGCAAGGGATAGGAAACATGCACCTTTTGCAGAAAGATGCGCACGTTGCTGGCAATGTCGATACCCAGCCCAAGAAACTGGATGCCCGGGTATTTGGCGCGCAAGGCGTCGATGTCCGGCATTTCCCGCACGCAGGGCGGACACCAGGTCGCCCAGAAATTCACGACGACCGGCTTGCCCAGAAACCCGCGCATGGCGAACTGCTTGCCGTCGATATCGGGAAAGCTGTGGTCGAACAGAGCGTCGGGCGCATGCCCCGCAAGCGTAAAAAACGAAATGCCCGCCGCCGCGATGCCCGCGCCGCCCAGAACCGCAGTACGAAGCAGAAAGTCACGTCGTTTCATTGGATAAAACCCGATTCATGATTGATGCAAAATCCGGGCCGCCCGAAACCCCTTGCCTTTTGGCATCCGGGACGGCCGCGCCGCCGCGCTGCGTCCAAACCACGCCATGCGTCCGGATCAAGTTTAACATCGACCCATTGTCCCGAAGCACAGACGCACAGGCGTCCCTCGCCGCCTTTCCGCCGAGGATCCGGCCTGCCCTGGAAAGGCGTCCAATCCGCTTCTTCTGACTACAATAGCGGCTGGAGGGCTTTATGCATTTACACATTCTGGGCATCTGCGGCACATTCATGGGCGGCCTGGCCCTCATCGCGCGGGCCGCCGGACACACCGTCACCGGGTGCGACGCGGGCGTCTCTCCCCCCATGAGCACGCAACTGGAAGAACAGGGCATTCGACTGATCGAAGGCTTTGCCGCCGACCAACTGAGCCTGAAACCGGATCTGTTCATCATCGGCAATGTGGTTTCGCGCGGCAACCCCCTCATGGAAGCCATACTCGACGCGGGCCTGCCTTATGCATCGGGCCCGCAATGGCTGGGCGAACAGGTGCTTGTCGGCCAGCACGTGCTGGCCGTGGCGGGCACGCATGGCAAAACGACCACCAGCTCGATGCTGGCCTGGATACTGGAATACGCCGGGCTCGAACCCAATTTCCTCATCGGCGGCATTGCCCGCGACCTGAAAGTCTCGGCCCGCTACAGCCCGGGGCGGCAATGGTTCGTCATCGAGGCCGACGAGTACGACACGGCGTTCTTCGACAAACGCTCCAAATTCGTGCATTACCGTCCGCGCACCGCCATTCTCAACAACCTGGAATACGATCACGCCGACATTTTTCCGGATCTGGCCGCCATCGAAACGCAATTCCACCACCTCGTCCGCACCGTCCCCTCCAATGGCCTGATCATCCGCCCCCGGCCCGACGAGGCCCTGGATCGCGTGCTGGAGCGCGGCTGCTGGTCGCCCGTGGAGGCCTTCGGCCCCGGCGGGCTCTGGCAGCACGCTCCGCACAACGACGATCCCTGCCATTTCGACGTCGTGCTCGACGGCAATTTGCTCGGCGCCATTACCTGGGACATAAGCGGCGAACACAACCGGATGAACGCGCTGGCCGCGCTGGCCGCCGCTCGGCACGCGGGCGTGGCACCGCGAGACGGCATGCAGGCCCTGTCGCGCTTTCAGGGCGTCAAGCGGCGCCTCGAACTGCGCGGCACCGTCAATCAGGTCAAGGTCTATGACGACTTCGCCCACCACCCCACCGCCATTGCCACCACCCTGGAAGGCCTGCGCCGCCAGGTCGGCGATGCCCGCATCCTGGCGGTCATCGAGCCGCGCTCCAACACCATGAAGCTGGGAACCATGGCCGCGCGCCTGCCGCAAGCGCTCGAGCAGGCCGACCGCGTCTTCTGCTTCGGCGCTACGAGCGGCAAGCACGCCCTGGGCTGGAACCCCGCCGAGGTGCTTGCGCCGATGGGATCGCGCGCCTCGTCCTACGACGACCTGGACGCGCTCGTCGAAGCGATCGCGGCGCAAGCCCGCGCCGGCGATTCGATACTCGTCATGAGCAACGGCGGGTTCGGCGGCATCCATCAAAAACTCCTGAACCGGCTGTAAAAAGGCCACAGCAACCGCCATGATCCTTTACCTGCACGGTTTCCGCTCGTCGCCGCAGTCCGCCAAAGCGCAAATCCTGGCGCAAGCCATGCATGACCGGGGGCTGGACGATAGCTGGCTGTGCCCGCAATTGCCGGCCAGCCCGGCCCAGGCCATGGCCCTGGTTCATGGTCTAATAGACGACGCGCAAAAACAGGGCCTGCAGCCTGACCGCGAGCTGACCGTCATTGGCTCGTCGCTGGGGGGCTATTACGCCGCCTACCAGGCCCGGCATTGGAATTGCCGGGCTGTCCTGCTCAATCCCGTCGTGCATGCGGCACGCGACCTGGCAACCCAGATCGGCGAACACACGCAGTTCCACTCCGAACAGCCTTTTGTCTTTCTGCCCGAATACATCGATGAACTGGCCGGGCTGGCCATCGACCGGCCCAGCCGTCCCGAGCGGTATTTTCTGCTGGCGGCAACGGGCGACGAAGTCTTGAACTGGCGTGAAATGGCCCAATGGTATGCAGGATGCTCCAGCCGGATCATCAGCGGCAGCGACCACGGCATCTCGGATTTCAACCGCTGGCTGCCCGAGGTCATGGCCTTCGCCCTGCACGCCCCCCATAAACCTTAACCTCGACGGATTCTTGCGGACGCAAGCCCGCCCGACAACTCTATGTATGTTCTCTACGACGACAGCGGCAACTTCAAAGCGGAAAAAATCTTTTCGCAAAGCGACTCGACCATGCAGGTCGAGTCCGAGTCCGGCAAGCGCAGCAAAATAAAAAGCGCCAGCGTGCTGTTCAGCTTCGAGCAACCCGAGCCGGCGGCCATGCTGGCCCAGGCCCACGAGCTGGCCGAGACGCTGGAGCTGGATTTCCTGTGGGAGTGCGCTCCCCAGGAAGAGTTCGAGGCCGCCGCCTTCGCCGAAGACTACTTTGGACATCCGCCCAGCGCCGTTGAAAAGGCGGGGCTGATTTTTGCGCTGAATGCGGCGCCCGCCTACTTTCACCGCCGCGGCAAGGGGCGCTATCGCCCCGCCCCGCCGGAAATCCTGCAAGCCGCCCTTGCCGCCATCGAGAAAAAGCAGAAGCAGGCGGAACAACAGCAGGAGTGGACCGACCAACTGGCAGCGGGCCAACTGCCCGACGCCATTGCCCAGGTGTCGGACACGCTGCTGACGCGGCCCGACAAAAACACGCTGCAATGGAAAGCCTTTGAAGCCGCGGTCGAGCAACTGGGCACGACGCCCGAAAAACTGCTGCTCAAGCTCGGCGCCTGGCCCAATCCGCTGGCCCTGCACAGGCACCGCTTCTTCACGCTTAATTTCCCCAAGGGCATACAGCACCCGCCCCAGGAAATCGCCGAGATCGGCGGCGACTTGCCGATTGCCGACGTCGAGGCCTATTCCATCGACGACAGCACCACCACCGAAGTGGACGACGCCTTGTCGGTCACGATGCTGCCGGACGGCAAGATCCGCATCGGCATCCACATTGCCGCGCCGGGCTTGCTGGTGACGCGCGACAGCGGCCTGGACAAACTGGCCCGCGCGCGCATGTCGACCGTCTATATGCCCGGCCAGAAAATACCCATGCTGCCCGACGAGCTGATCCAGACCTTCTCGCTGGACGCCGGCCTGCCCAAGCCCGCGGTTTCGCTGTATGTGGATGCCGACTTGTCCAGCGGCGAAATCCTGGGCACCCAGACCCGGCTGGAGCGGCTGAGCGTGCGCGAGAATCTGCGGCACGACGCGCTGGATGGGCAAATCACCGAAGAAGCGCTCGCCGACCCGCAAGCCAGCCTGCCTTATGCGCATTGGCTGCGGCCACTGTGGCAATTTTCCCGGCACCTGAGCGCCCAGCGCGACCTGATCCGCGGCAAAACGGAAAACAACAACCGGGTCGAGTACTCTTTCTATATAGACGGCGAGCCCGACGATCCGGACAGCACGGTGCGGCTGGTGCCCCGCCAACGCAACGCGCCGCTGGACCTGCTGGTGGCCGAGTACATGATACTGGCCAACAATCTGTGGGGGGGCCTGCTGGCGCAGCATGGCGTGCCGGGCATCTACCGTTCGCAGCAAGCGGGCCGCGTGCGCATGTCCACCCAGGCCCTGCCGCACGAGGCCATCGGCGTGCCTCAATACGCCTGGT
This sequence comes from Eoetvoesiella caeni, assembly GCA_040391725.1. GTDB lineage: Bacteria > Pseudomonadota > Gammaproteobacteria > Burkholderiales > Burkholderiaceae_B > Eoetvoesia > Eoetvoesia caeni_A. The sequence goes on from JBEBXF010000039.1 coordinate 10,424, forward strand.
GCACCTCGCCGCTGCGCCGCTATGTGGATCTGATCAATCAAGGGCAGATCCTGGCCGCGGCCGAGCACGGCGTGTCGGCCCGGCTGGTCGCCCCCTTCAAACCCAAGGATGCCGACCTGTTCGCCATCATCGGCGCCTTCGACTCGCAATACGCGGTCTGGAACGACTTCCAGTCCAGCATGGAGCGCTACTGGTGCCTGCGCTGGCTGCAGCAGCATGGCGTGACCACCATCGAAGCCAGCGTGCTGCGGGACGATCTGGTGCGGCTTTCGGGCGTACCCATGGTCATCCGCGTGCCGGGCCTGCCCGAGCTGGAGCGCGGCCAGGTCATCCGGCTGCAGATTCTGGGGTACGATGAACTGGCCCTCGAGCTGGAATGCCGCTACCTGGAAGCCATCGCGGCATAATACCGTCATCGACGCCTCCAACGGAACTCACAGCCGTGAACGCCGCCACCCCCCATGCATGGCTGCCGCCTTCCACGCAGCCCGCGCAACACCGCCGCCTGTACATAGCGATAGGCCTGTCGTTGTGCGTGCATGCCGCGGCGCTGGCCATACACTTTGCGCAGCCCCCCCCGCCCGCCCGCGAACAGGACACACTGGAGGTCACCCTGGTCAACGCGCGCACCGAAACCGTGGCGGCCAACCCAACCGTGCTGGCCCAGAACCAGATCAATGCCGGCGGCAATGCCAGAAGCGGCACGGCCTCGTCGCCGCTGCCGCGTACTGCCGACGCCTCGCCCGACCAGATCGTGCTGGCCGCATTGCGCAAGCGCCAGCAAGAACTCGAACAAGAACAAAAACAGCTTTATACCCAACTGGAATCCCGGCAAAAAACCCGGGCCGCAAGAAAATGGCCCGACCAGTTGCAGGAATCGCCCGATCCGGGCACCGACGACCTCAACCAGCAAAGCCTGGTACTCAACGCCCAGATCAGCGCCATCAAGGAGCGCATAGAAACCTATAACGCGCAGCCGCGCCAGATGTTCGTCGGCCCGTCGGCCAAGCAGGTCGACTACGCCCGGTACGTCGAAGCCTGGCGCAAGAAAATCGAGCTGCTGGGCACCGAGCACTACCCCGACGAAGCGCGCGGCAAAGTCTATGGCACATTGCAGTTGACGGTGTACATAGGCAAGAACGGCGATCTGATCCGCATGGAAATCAATCGGCCATCGGAACACGCCATCCTGAACCTGGCCGCGCAGCGCATCGTTCAACTGGCGGCGCCCTTTGCCCCGCTGCCGCCGGAAATCGCCAGAACCACCGACGTGCTGGCCATTACCCGCACATGGCATTTCACCAACAATAAACTCAGCACCGAATCCCCATGACCCAACGCATCCCGTATTTCGCCGTCGTCGGCAACCCCGTCGGGCACAGCCGCTCTCCGGCCATCCACCAGGAATTCGGCCGCCAGCTGAACCTCGCCCTGCGCTACGAAACATTGCTTGCGCCCGTGGACGGCTTCGCCGAAACCATCCGCGCCTTCTTTGACGGCGGCGGAGCCGGTCTCAACGTCACCCTGCCTTTCAAGGAAGAAGCATTTGCGCTGGCCGCCGGCCATCTCAGCGAACGCGCCCGCCTGGCCGGCGCCGTCAACACATTGTGGATGCAGGACGGAAACCTGCATGGCTGCAACACCGACGGCGTCGGCCTGCTCGACGACATACAGCGCCTGGGCGCACCTCCTCGGGACAAACGCATCTTGCTGGTCGGCGCGGGAGGCGCGGCAAAAGGAGTCATCTACCCATTGCTCGACGCCGGCTGCGCCGCGCTGCGCATCGTCAACCGCAGCGCCGAACGGGCGCGCCAGCTCTGCGAACATGTCCGCGCGCTGTTGCCGCAACACGCCGCCCGCATATCGGCGGGAGGCCTGGACGAAGCCCAGGGGCAGTGGGATATCGTCGTCAATGCCACATCCAGCAGCCTGAGCCGGCAGGCGCCGCCGCTGCCCGGCGCCGGCTATGCCCCCAACGCCCTGGCCTACGATATGTTCTATGCCGCCCAACCCACGGCCTTCATGCAACAAGCCCTGGCGCAAGGAGCCAGCCAGGCGGCCGACGGCCTGGGCATGCTGGTCGCCCAGGCCGCGGCATCCTTCGCCATCTGGCATGGCCGTCGGCCCGACACCGCGCCGGTTCTGCAGATGCTGCGCCGCCAGCTCGACGCCGCCTGAGGCCATGGTTCGACGCCCTGCACGCAGAACGTCCAAGACCAGGATAGCGGGCGCCGCAATCCTGCTGGGCGTGTTCGCCCTGCTGCTCTACCAGTTCAGCCTGTTCGTCATGGTGCTCTGGATATCCATCAACAACCCCAGCAGCAGCGCGTTCATGAAAGCCACTCTGGCCGAATTGCGCGCATCCAACCCGGCGGCGCAACTGGAGCACCAATGGGTGCCCTACGCGCAGATCAGCCCTCATCTCAAGCACGCCGTCATCGCTTCGGAGGACTCCAACTTCACGGATCACGACGGCGTCGAATGGGAGGCCATTCGCAAGGCATGGGAATACAACCTCCGGCAGGCCGAACGCGGCAAAAGCAAGCTGCGCGGAGGCTCGACCATTACCCAGCAGCTGGCCAAGAATCTGTTTCTGTCGGGTTCGCGCACCTATTTGCGCAAAGGCCAGGAATTGATCCTGGCCTATATGATCGAGGCCGCCATGAGCAAGCGGCGCATTCTGGAGCTATACCTGAACCTGGCCCAATGGGGCACCCATGTATTCGGCGCCCAGGCGGCGGCCCAGCATTATTTTCACACCGACGCGTCCCGGCTGAACAGCTACCAGGCGGCCCAGCTGGCGGCCATGCTGCCCAATCCCGATTACTACGACAGCCACCGCGACACCGCCTACCTGCGCTCGCGCACCGCCACCATCCAGAAGCGCATGCGGCTGGTCGAAGCGCCCTGACACACGAAAAACCCGGCCGCCCGGCTGCAACGCGGCCCAAGGCGAGTAACATACCGAAATTCACCTACTTTCCAAACCCAGCCGATGAGCACCGCCCGCCGCTACCTTGCTTCTGAAATCTACCGTTCCAGCGCCGTCGTACTGGTCGCCCTGGTCGGCCTGTTCACCTTTTTCGCGCTCATCGAAGAACTGGACAACATCGGCTCGAATTTCACGCTGCTCAATCTCTTCTACCTGCAGGCCCTGCAACTGCCCACCCGGCTGTACGACCTTCTGCCCATCGGACTGCTCATCGGCGCCATCCTGGCGCTGGCCAGCCTGGCCCAGCGCAACGAACTGGTCATCCTGCGGGTTTCGGGCGTCAGCGGCCTGAAGCTGCTTGCCATGCTGTGGGCCGTTACCATACCCTGGGTGCTGGGCGCGTTCCTGCTGTCCGAGGTCGTCACCCCGGCGGCGGAAATCAAGTCCAGCGAAGTCAGCCTGAGCCTGCTGGGCCGGGCCGGCGGCGGGCGGCTGAACAGCGGGTATTGGTTCAAGGAAGCCTCGGGCGACCACGGCACGC
>JBEBXF010000040.1:0-13822 GCA_040391725.1 Eoetvoesiella caeni
GTTCTGGGCGTTACCTCGCCCGCCGGTATAAAAATGCACGTGGCGGCGGCCTTTCCGTCGGCCTGCGGCAAAACCAATTTCGCCATGCTCATCCCTCCGGCCTCGCTGCCGGGCTGGAAGGTCACCACCATTGGCGACGACATCGCCTGGATCAAGCCGGGCGCCGATGGCCGGCTGTATGCCATCAATCCCGAAGCCGGGTATTTCGGCGTGGCGCCGGGCACCAACGAAAAAACCAATTACAACTGCATGGCGTCGCTGCGCGAGAACGTGCTGTTCACCAATGTCGCGCTGACCGACGACGGCGACGTCTGGTGGGAAGGCATGGGCCCGGCTCCGGCGCATTGTCTGGACTGGCACGGCAACGACTGGACGCCCGATTCTGGCCGCAAGGCAGCCCACCCCAATGCACGCTTTACGGTGTCGGCGCAACAGAACCCCGTCATCGATCCCGAATGGGACAATCCCGCGGGCGTGGCGATCGACGCCTTCATCTTCGGCGGGCGTCGTTCCGACACCGTGCCCCTGGTCACCGAAGCCCGCAACTGGGTCGAAGGGGTCTACATGGCCGCCACCCTGGGTTCCGAAACCACGGCCGCGGCCGCGGGCGCCCAGGGCGTCGTGCGCCGCGATCCTTTCGCCATGCTGCCGTTCTGCGGCTACAACATGAGCTCGTATTTCGAGCACTGGCTGAAGCTGGGGCAGACACTGCAGGCCAAGGGCGCCGCGCTGCCGCGCATTTTCTGCGTCAACTGGTTCCAGACCGACGATCAGGGCAAGTTCATCTGGCCGGGCTTCGGCGAGAACATGCGCATTCTCAAATGGATGCTCGAACGCATCGAGGGCACGGCCAAGGGCGACGAAAACCTGTTCGGCATCACGCCGCGCTACCAGGACATCACCTGGGAAGGGCTGGATTTCGGCTCGGACAAGTTCAAGCGCATCACCACCATCGACCCCGCCGCATGGCGCAAAGAGCTCGGCTTGCATGCCGAGTTGTTCGACAAGCTCAAGCACCGCCTGCCGTCCGAGCTGCAGGGTTTGCAGACCCGGTTCAGCACGCGCCTGAACCCCTGACCGAACTCGGGGCCGCACAGGCTTTGCGGCCCCGGTTTTTGCGCGGCGCGTTCCGGCGGCAAGCCCGCTGTTGCGCCGGGCAGTCGGGCGCGTCTTTGCGCTGCCGGACGGGCTTGTTGCCGCAGGCATATTGAAAGAGGTGAATCATGAAAATCCGGTCTTTGTTTTTATCGGCGCTGAGCGGGGTGTGCGGGCTGTTCGTTCTGCTGGCCGTGGCGCTGCCGGCGCATGCCGCGTTGCCGGTCGGAAGCCAGGCGCCGAGTTTTTCCGTTCAGGCTTCGCTGGGGGGCAACGAGTTCAGTTTCGTGCTGGACGAGGACCTGAAAAAAGGCCCGGTGGTGCTGTATTTTGACCCTGCGGCCTTTACCAAGGGCTGCACCATCGAGGCGCATAATTTCGCCGAGGCCGTCGACGAATACAAGCAGTATGGCGCCACGGTATTGGGCGTTTCCGCCGACAAGATCGACAAGCTCAAGAAATTCTCGGTCAGCGAATGCCGCAGCAAATTCGCGGTAGGCGCGGACCCCCAATCGACAATCATCAGCGCCTACGATGCGAAAATGGCGTTCATGCCCAATATGGCCAGCCGCATCTCCTACGTGATTACGCCCGACCACAAAATCTATTACGAGTACAGCAGCTCGAGCCCCGACGACCATGTCAAGAACACCATGGCGGCCGTCAAGAAATGGGCTGCGGCGCATCCTCATTGATGCGCGGCGCGGGCCGTCCGGCCCGCGCGGATGGATTGGCATGCCACTGTTGCAGCGCCAGTCCCCCCAGCATCAGCACCAGGCTGGCTGCGATCGCCACGCTGGCCATGGCCATTCCCTGGCCGATGGAGCCTTGCTCGAACTGGCGCCAGACGTAGATGGAAATCGTCTGCATGCCGGCCGGCGCCAGAAGCAGCGAGGTGACCAGTTCGCGCGAAGCCACTGCAAACACCATCAGCATGGCGGCGATCAGGCTGGGCAATGCCAGGGGCAAGGCGATATGCCGCAATGCTTGCGTGGCGGTCGCGCCGTGCGCGCGGGCCGCTGCTTCCAGGCTTTCGCCGATTTGCGCCAATGCCGCGCCCACGTAGCGCACCGGATACGGCAGCAGCAGGCAGGTGTACGACAGCAAAAGGATGATCCAGCTGCCGTAGGGCGTGGCGGGCCAGAAAGGCTGGTTCCAGGCCAGGATCAGCCCTACGCCCACCACGACTCCGGGCAGCGCCGCGGGCAGCAGCGCCAGGGCGTCGATGGCGGCGGCGCCGGGCATGCGCTTTCCGGTTGCGCACCAGGCGGCCAGAAAGCCGATGCCGCCGGCCAGCAGGGCTGTGCCGGAGGCAAGGCCCAGGCTGGCGGCCAGGGCATCCAGGGCCTCGCCGCCCATCGAGAACACCTGCCGGAAATTGGCGAGCGATAGATTATGCAGGCCGATGCCGCCCGACACGGTGCGCGACAGCGCGGCGCAAAGCATGGATGCCAGGGGCAGGGCAACCGCCAGCAAGGCCGTGACGGCAAAGAGCAGCAGCACCGGCCAGCGCCAGGCGCCCAGCTCGGTGCGGCCCTGGGCGGCGGGCTTGCCGGTGGTGGTTTCGTAGTTGCGCCCTGCGACCAGAGCGCGCTGCACGGTATAGGCGGTCAATGCCAGGGCGACCAGAATCAGGGACAGCAGCGCGGCGCCGGGCGGATCGATCGGCCAATCCGCCAGCCGCCGCTCGATCGCGCCGGTAAGCAGGCTGAGGTTCGCCTGGGGCCCCAGCGCGGCTGGCACCCCATACTCCTCGATCGTCAGCGTGAAGGCCAGGAGCAGGCTTGCTCCGATGGCCGGCAAGGCCAGCGGCAGGGTCACGCGGGCGAAGGCGGCCCAGGCGCTTGCGCCGCATACGCGCGCCACATCGGCAAGGCGGGCGCCGCCCGAGGCCATGCTGCGCGACACGGCGAAATACACCACGGGGAAAATGCTCAGGCCCATGACCAGCACGATGCCCGTCTGCGAAAACAGCAGGCTGCCCAGATCGAAGCCGGCCAGTTGGTACAGATACCCTTTGGGCTGCAGCGCCAGAGTCCAGGATAGCGCGGCGATATAGGGCGGCAGCAGGAAGGGAACCAGGAACAGCAGATCCCAGAGCGCGGCGCCCGGCAGCCGGAACAGGGCGCGCAAGGCGCCCAGCGGCACGCCCAGGCAGGCGCAGAAAAGCGCCACGCCCAGTCCGGTGCGCAGCGTCGCGCCGATCAGCGCCGGCGTGTCGGGGTCGGAAAATGTCCTGGCCACCGCGCCGAAAGGGTCTTTCAGCGATCCGGAGCCAAGGTGGGGGAACACGGCCTGAAGCGCCACGAACATCAGCGGCAGTGCGACGAGCACGGCCAACGCGGCCAGCGTCACGGCGGCGGGAATCGGTATTTTTTTCATTGAAGACATGCCGCGGCGGCGATCCCGGGGGACGCCGCCGCGGTGGTTGCCCAAAGGTTTCAGGGTTTGGCGAACAGCGTGTTGAAACGCTGCAGCGTCTCGCTGCGCGCTGCGCCCGAGCCGTCGTTGGCTTGCGGGAGCACCTTGATGTCCTTGAACAGCGGGCGCTTGGCGCCGATGTCCACGCGGGCGGGCATGAGCCAGGCGTCCGACACGGCGCGCTGTCCTTCTTCGGAAAGCACGTAGTCGATGAATTTGCGGGCCGCGTCCAGGTGCTTGCTGGACTTGAGGATCATCATGGGGCGGGGCGCGATGGCGGTGCCACTGGACGGAAAGATGACCTTCACGGATTCGCCCTTGGCGATGCTGCCGTAGGTGACGTAGTCGACGCCGCCGAAGACGGCCGACTTGGCGCCTTGCAGTACGGGAGTCAGGGCCTGGGCATTGGGGCCTGAGACGCTCATGCCGTTGTCGCGCAGCTTCTCGAGCAATTGCCATGCGCCTTCATGCTGCGCGTCCTGCAGGCCCAGCAGAAGATCCAGCGAGGCGCCGGACAGGGCCGGGTCGGGCATGGTGACTTTTTGCTTGAAGGCGGGCGCGGTCAGGTCTTTCCAGTCCTTGGGCTCCGGCGTGCCGCTTTGGGTGTTCCAGATAATGCCCAGGGCCGAGATGCCCTGCGCCACATAGTCCGGGCTTTTGAATTGCGCGGGAACCTTCGCGGCATTGGCGCTTTCGTGGGGCGCCAGCCATCCGCGCCGGTCCAGGTCTTGCGCGGTATCCCAGGAGGCGGAAATCAGGACGTCGGCGCGCGGGTTGGCTGCCTCGGCTTCAAGGCGGGCCATGACTTTGCCCGTGGTGGCCTGGAAGACATCGACCTTGATGCCGGTTTTTTCCTGGAAGCCCGTGGTGAGTTGTTTGATCAGGGATCCGGGGCCTGCCGTATAGACGGTCAGCGACTGAGCGTGAGCCACTCCCGAACTGAAGGCGATTGTCATAAGGATGGATGGGATAAAACGGGTTAGCTTGGATAAGTGGGACATTTTAGTGGGAATCCTTGTTTTTCAGCGTTTCGAGTCCAGCAAGGCGCCCGTGCTCCAGGTGCGCGATTCGATGCGCGAGCGCGTGGGCTTCCTCGTGGTCGTGGGTAACGTAGATGGCGGTTGTGCCAAGGCTGTGAAGCAGGGCGCCGATTTCACGGCAAAGCGACTCCCGCAGGTTGCGATCCAGGTTCGACAAGGGTTCGTCGAACAGCAGGACGCGCGGGCGGGCCGCAATGGCCCGGGCCAGGGCCACGCGTTGCTGCTGGCCTCCGGAAAGCTGCGCAGGACGGCGGTCTTCGTAGCCCTGCAGGCCCACCAGAGCCAGCGCTTCGCGAACCCGCGCGGGTTGACTGCTGCGGGGCGTCTTGCGCATTTGCATGGGGAAAGCCACGTTCTGGGCGACGCTCATGTGCGGCCACAGAGCATAGTCCTGAAACACCATGCCCAGGTCGCGCTGCTCGGGCGGGTGGTGCCGGGAGGCATCGCTGACGATCCTGCCGTCGAAGGCGATGCTTCCCGCCTGCGGACGCAAAAGCCCCGCCACCGCCTTCAGCAGCGTGCTTTTGCCGCAGCCCGACGGTCCGAGCAAGGCGGTGACCGTGCCGGCGGGCACGGCGAGATCCACATTGTCCAGCACCGTGCGGCCTTCGAAGGCGTGCCGCAATCCGCTGAGCGTGATTGCGGCGCCCGTAGATGCCTGGCCGTCGTTGACGAAGGCGCTCATCAGAACTGATGGCGGATGCCGACCTGCATGCCGAACTGGTTGCTGCCGGGTTCGACGTTGACGCCGTACTTGCCGCCGGCCAGGCTCATGGACGAGCCGTGGTTGTTGATGGCGTAGCCGCCCAATGCATACAGCGTGGTGCGCTTGGACAAGTCGTATTCGCCCGATGCCACCAGCAATGTCGGCTTCTGCTCCGAGCCCGCGTGCTGCGCGGCGGGGCAGGTGGCGTTGTTCATGTCGTCGCAGACCGTTCCGTTGATCTGGTAAGCCGCGAACGACAGGCGCACCGGCTTCGTGGGACGGTACATGATGCCCGCCCAGTACATATTGCTGCGATAGTCCTGGGTGGTCAGGTGCTGCTTGAGCCAGCGATAGCCCGCGTAAAGGCTGACCTGGCTGAACTTGTAGCTCAGCCCGGCCATGATGCGGTCTTCGCGATTGCCGCTGTCGGCGCCTGTCTTGGGGGCGTCGGCATGCTTGCTGTGGAACAGCACCGCGGCATCGACGGGGCCGGCGGCGTATTTCAGGCCCACGCCTATCATGCGGCCCTTTTGCTTGTCGGACATGTCCTGGTCGTTGTTCCAGCCGAAGCTGTAGTAGGCGCCGGCGGTGACGGGGCCCAGCTTCACGGTATATTTGATGGCATTGTCGGTACGGTCGGAAAGGGCGGGGTCGGCGCGCTTGATGCCGATGTTGGCATTGCCCAGCGGCGCGTACTTGCTCATCCAGTCGATCATGAGCGTATTGTGGCGGCCAAGGGCCAGTTGGCCCCAGGTCTTGCTGTTCAGCCCGACATAGGCCTGGCGTCCGAACTGGCGCTTGCCCTGCAGGAGCTGGCCGTTGGTCATGTCGATGCCGCTTTCAAGCACAAATACGGCCTTGAGGTCGTCGCTGATGGCTTCCGAGCCTTTCAGGCCCCAGCGCGAACCATTGAGGTTGCCGGAGCTCAAGCCGGTCATGCTTTGGCCCGAGGGGCCGTTGCTGAGGTATTGGATGCCTGCATCGACAATGCCGTATATTTGCACGGAGCTGTCGGATTTGGCGTGGGAGACGGGGGAATTCAGCAGGAACAGTGCGCAGGCGCAAGCAGGCCCCGCCAGACGGAAAGTCGGCTTCATGGTTAGGTTTGTCCTCTTTGGGATTTGATCGGAACCGACAGTCTAAAAGGCGTGTGTGACAGCAGAATGAACGCCGCGGGCCGACTCTATTTTTGTTGGCTGGGCGGGAAGAACTCGCCGGGCGTTGCGCCCAGCTGCTCGCGGAACGCGGCAATGAAGGCCGAGAGGCTTTCATAGCCGCAGGCCAGCGCGGCATCGGTGACGCGCTCGCCGCGTTCGAGCATGGGCAAGGCGGTCAAGAGCCGCAGGCGCTGGCGCCACAGCCGGAACGTCAGTCCGGTTTGCAGCACGAACAGCCGGCTTAGCGTGCGTTCGGAAACATTCAGCCGGCCGGCCCATTGCTGCAGGCTGGCCCGCGAGTCGGGGTTGGCCTGTAGCGCGTTGCACAGCGTGCGCAGGCGCGGGTCGGCCGGCAGCGGCAGCATGGATCCGGTTTCAGGCGCATTCGCCAGTTCGTCCAGCAGCACCTGCACCAGATGGCCGTGCGGGCCGGATTCTTCGTATTGAACGGGCAGGCTGCCGAAGCGGCGTATCAGTTCGCGCAACAACGGATTGACGCTCAGAACCCTGCAGCCGGAATTTTTTTTCACGCCGGCGGTTGCCGCGTCGATATACAGGCTGTTGATTTGCGTATTGCCGAGGCGGCGCACTTGGTGCTCGATGCCTGCCGGGATCCAGATGGCGCTTTGCGGCGGAGCGACGAACAGCCCCGACGAGGTGCGCACCTGGATGACGCCCTGGGCCGAGTAGGAAAGCTGCACCCAGGGGTGCTTGTGGCGATAGCCAAGCGGCTTGTTGGGCAGGCCTTCGGAGTGGCCGTAGACAGGCCTGGGCAAGGTCTTCAGCTCGCGCAAAGAAAGGGCCGGTGCGATAATCTTGTCTTGCTGGCGATAGTTCATGGCTGTATATCGTTAGACGGAAAACCAATGGCAAGTTAACGTGATTGCCTGTTCCACGCAAGCCCTTCAAAACATGTCCAGTATCCGCCTGCTGTTCGATAAATTCACGCTTACCCTGATCGCCGTCGTGGCGACGGCCACGCTATTGCCCGCGCATGGGAGCGGAGCCGTTCTGTTCGAGTGGCTGACCACCCTGGCCATCGCCCTGCTGTTTTTCATGCATGGCGCCAAACTGTCGCGCAGCGCCATCGTCGCGGGTGCCATGCACTGGCGCCTGCATGCTCTGGTGTTTGCCTGCACCTTCATCATGTTTCCGATTCTTGGGTGGGTATTGCGGCCTGTGCTGCTTCCCGTATTGGGCGAGCCTTTGTACATGGGGATGCTGTATCTGTGCGCCTTGCCCGGCACGGTTCAGTCGGCCATCGCCTTTACCTCCATCGCGCGCGGCAATATTCCGGCGGCGGTGTGCAGCGCGTCCGCCTCCAGCCTGATCGGCATTGTGGTCACGCCGTTGCTGGTGAGCTGGCTGATCGGGGCGGCAGGCAAGTCGGGGTCGACCCTGCACGCCATTGTGCATATCAGCGTCGAATTGCTGCTGCCGTTCGTGGCGGGCCATCTTATGCGCCCCTGGATCGGCGCGTGGGTACACCGTAACAAGGCCTGGCTCAAGGCGGTCGACCAGGGTTCCATCCTGCTGGTGGTCTACACTGCGTTCAGCGCGTCGGTCATCGGCGGGTTATGGAAAACGGTTCCCCCCTCCGCGCTGTTGCTACTGGTGCTGGCGTGTTGCGTGGTACTGGCCCTGGCGCTGGTGGCCACCACCCAGTTCGCCCGCCGCCTGGGCTTCAACAAGGAAGACGAAATCACCATCGTGTTCTGCGGCTCGAAGAAAAGCCTGGCGACCGGCGTTCCCATGGCCCAGGTGCTGTTCGCCTCCAGCATGGTGGGCCCGATGCTGCTGCCGCTCATGGTGTTTCACCAGATTCAGCTCATGGTGTGCGCCGTGCTGGCGCAAAAATACCAGCAGCGCGCGCCCTCCGGAGAGGACGCCGCCTTGCAGGAACCCGCTTAAACGTCCAGCGTGCCGGTTTCAGGTTCGGCGGCTTGAGTCGTGGGGTCTGGCTGGTTTTCGGGTTCGGCGTCCGTGTCTTTGGCGGGTTGAGGGTCGGGCTGCCTGGCCGCCTTGCGTGATTTCGCGGCGTTGGCGCGCTGGCGCGCCGCCAGTTTCTTGGCGAACTGGGCCTCGGCCGCCGTGACCGTGCCGGACGGCTCTCCCGACAGATCCAGGCGCGGAGCGTCCTGAACCATGCAGGCCCAGTAGCGGCTGCCCTGGCACCAGGTCTTGACGGCCTCGGTGATTTCCTCGGGGGTCAGCTTGAGGGTTTCCGCCTGCAGGTGCAATTCCTTGTGGATGCCCAGTTTCAGAGGCACCTTGGGAGCCGGCTTTTTGGGGAAGGCCTTTGGGAACAGGCGCTGCAGGCGCGAGATCGTGATGACGACGGGATCGACCGGCTCGGCGTTCTTCTGGTTGTTTTTCGGGGTGGCCGGCCGTTGCGAAACCCGCTCTTTACGGTTGCCCCGCTTTGCCTGCCGTTCTTGCTCGGCCTTTGCGGTCAGCTCGCGTTTCAGTGCGGCCAGTTGTTCGAATCCCATCGCGTCGTAATTCCATAAGGTGACTATGGTGCGATTGTAGCAATCCGGCGGCGTTTGGTTGCGCCGGGCCGGCATTGGAGGAAACGAGCTGTTACTCCGCCGGCCCGCCCGGCAATGCCGTGGCGCCGTGACCGTGCTCCATGAGCTTGGCAAAGAGCTCCTGCTGGGTTCTTACGCCCAGTTTGGCGAAGCCGCGATTGCGGTAGGTGATGGCCGAGGCGGTTTTTATGCCCATGGCCTGGGCGGCGGCGGGCACGGTCAGGCCCCGGGCAATGGATAGAACGAGATCGTATTCGCGCTTGCTGAGCTTGTTGTCCAGCCCGGCTTGCAGGCGATCCAGCCCATTGGCGCTGATGGCCGGCGCTTGCGGCATGGTGCGAAAACGCTGGACGGCGGCCTCGCCCAGGCAATTGGCAAGAAGCTCCAGGTAGCGCAGGTCGGACTGGGACAGCGCTTGCGCGTGGGCCGTGCGGTAAAGGCCGATGAACAGATTGTTGTTGTTCCCGAGCTGGCGGAATATGCCGAACCGCTGCAGGGTGCCCACGCTGTCGTAGCAGGCATTGCGGTAGGCGGGGTCGATGATGTCTTGCGCGTTCTGGTGCAGCAGGATGGTGGAGCTTGCCTGCGGTGTTTGGGTGTTGTTGCGCAGAACCTCCTGCAGGGCGATGTCCCGCTGGTAGTGCTGCCTGATGTAGGCGCTGGAGGCTGACGGAGGCGTCGGGGACGGCCGGGATTCGGCGTGCCCCAGCAGGAGTGGCTGGCCTCTGGCGGGCAGCAGGAACAGCGCGCAATTCAGCATGTCCACCTCGGAACGAACCAGATCCAGGATGGCCTTGGGCAATCGCGCCCGGTCTTCGTCGGTAATGGCCGACAGCAATTGGGAGAGCCCCGATTGCGAGATCGGGAATTTGCTGCCGGGCGGCGGGTTGCCTTTCCATATCCGCATTTGCAGACTCCGTGTTTTTGCGTTTTGTCCACACTTCAGGGGACATACAGTGGGCGGCGGTATTTTTATTATTGTGCAAGATGCCGCTGCGCTGCCGCGCCGTTCATCGACAATTTTAATGTAAATGGCCCCGCCTGGGCTTGCCAGGGCGCTAGTGTTTGCACCGATGCGGGCTTTTGTTCATCGAGGAAATTTTATGTCCGGTTCACCGTCTTTCGCTTTTCCGCCAAAGCTTGACTTGTACTACAGCCCGAAGGCATGTTCGCTGGCCTCGCATATCGCCCTGGAAGAGTCGGGCCTGGCGTACGAGGCGGTGTCGGTCAATATCCGCAATCAGGAAAACCGGCGGGAGGAATATTTGCGGCTCAACCCCGGAGGGACGGTACCTACCCTGGGCATCGACGGCCGGCCGCTTACCGAATCCCAGGCCATTCTTACCTATATCGCCGACCTGGTTCCCGAGCGCCAGCTGCTGCCGCGTCCCGGCACGCTGGCGCGGGCGCGGGCCCACGAGTGGATGAATCTGATTTCAAGCAGCCTGCATGTGTCGTACCGTTCGGTGTTCCGGCCCCAGACCTATGGCGGGGAGGATCCGGCGGCCATGGAGCATGTGCAGCGGCAGGGCCGGAAAAACCTGGCCAAGTACCTGGCGCTGATCGAATCGCGCCTGGACCCGGCCAGCGCGTATGCCCTGGGCGAGACGTTTACCGTGGTCGATGCCTACCTGTTCGTCTTCTATCTGTGGAGCTACGACGAGCGCCTTCAGTGCGATCTGCCCGAGCGTCCCCGCTACCGGGCGCTGGCCGAGCATGTGGCGGCGCGCCCCGCCGTGCGCAAGGTGGTGGCCAGAGAGCGCTGCGTGCGGGCCTACGACCTGCCCGACCATATCCTGCTAGACGATGCGCAGGATCGGAATGCGTCAGTTGCCGGAGCGGGTGCCAGATGACTTTGTACGCGGTGCAGAAACTCATCTACGAGGTCAACCGCAGCCCTGAAGCCCTGGAGGCGTTCAAGGCCGGGCCCGATGCCTTCATGCAGGCGTACGAGCTTAGCCAGGAGGAGCGCGGCGCGCTGGGCAAGCCGGATATCGGCCTGTTGTACGTTCTGGGGGTCAATGGCCAGTTGTTGATGCATTTTGCCGCGGCCTGCGGGTATGAGTGGAACGATTACCTGGACGCCATGCGCACCGGCCTGGCTTCTTACGGTGAGGTGCGCGAGGGCATCTACGCGATCAAGAAGGAAAAACCATGAGTATTGTATTTTGCGGTGTGTGCAGCCACGGTCCGGGTATTACGGCACGCACCGAGCGCGCCGAGCCCAAGGCGCGGGAGCGCCTCATGCAAAGCTACGCGCGCATGCGCCAGGCATTGCGCGATGCGCGTCCGGATGTATTGGTGGTGATCGCGGCCGAGCATTTCGCCAATTTCTTCATGGACAATATGCCCGCATTCGCGGTGGGCATGGCGGATCACTACGATGGCCCCATCGAGGATCCCGAGTGGCTGCGCATTCCCCGCAGCCGGGTTCCGGGAAGCCGGGATATTTCCCTGCGCCTGATCCAGGGCATGATGCAAAGCGTGGATCTCAGTTATTGCGAGGAATGGAAATTCGACCACGGCGTCATGGTGCCGCTGCATCATTTGACGCCCGACTACGATTTGCCGGTCATTCCCATGAACATCAATTGCCAGAATCCGCCCCTGGCACCCCTGCACCGCGTTTACGCCCTGGGGCAGGCCATACGCCAGGCCGCCGAGACCATGAGCGAGCGGATCGCGGTCATCGGCACCGGCGGGATCTCCCATTGGCCATGCACGCCGGACACGGGCCTGATCAACGAGGAATGGGATAGAGAGTTCCTGCGCCGCTGGGCCGCCAACGACCGCGACGCCTTGCTCGACTATACCGACGACGCCACCTACCTCGACGGCGGGCAGGGCGGCTACGAAATCCGCACTTATATCGCCGCCGCGGGGGCGGCCGGCGGCGCCCGCGGCGAAGTCTGGTGCTACGAACCCATCCCCCAATTCGCCTGCGGATGCACGGTGGGCGTCATGAATGTGTAGTGGCCGGGCCCGTCGAAGGCAAGGCGCTGGATATTGACGGGTAGAGGCCCTGGGCCGGCGCGGCTTTGTGCTACCGTGGCATTTCTTTTGCCCTTTTTCATGAGCATGGACGGTTGCCGCCGGCCATGCTCCCGGGGCTGTTTTGTCATTCAATGCCATGTCTTCTCATTCTGTTGCCGTCATAGGCGGCGGCCCCGCCGGGTTGATGGCGGCCGAAACGCTGGCCCAGGCGGGCGTGGCCGTCGACCTTTACGATGCCATGCCTTCGGTGGGCCGCAAGTTTCTGCTGGCCGGGCGCGGCGGCCTCAATCTTACCCATAGCGAGCCGGCGCATGTGTTCCGGTCGCGTTTCGGCGGGCGCGAACCGCAGGTTTCGCCCTGGCTGGATCGTTTCGATGCGCAGGCGGCGCGCCAGTGGGCGCATGGCCTGGGCGTGCAAACCTTTGTCGGTTCGTCGGGCCGGGTGTTTCCCAAGGAAATGAAGGCCGCGCCTTTGCTCAGGGCGTGGCTGCGCCGCCTGCGCGCCGGCGGAGTGCGGGTGCATACGCGGCATGTCTGGCGCGGCTGGGACGACGATGGCGCTTTGCGGCTGGAGACGCCCGCAGGTCCGCTGCGAGTGCGCGCGGACGCGGTGGTGCTGGCGCTGGGCGGCGGCAGTTGGCCCAGGCTGGGCTCCGACGGGGCCTGGCAAAGCGTGCTGGCGCGGCGCGGCGTCGAGGTGGCGCCGCTGCTGCCGGCCAATTGCGGCTTCCTGGCCGGCTGGACGCCTTATTTTTCAGAGAAATTCGCCGGACGGCCGCTGAAGGCGGTCGCCATGGCTCCCCAGGGAGAGCCCGCCATGCGGCGCGGCGAGCTCATGGTGACGGCCGACGGCCTGGAGGGCGGGCTGATGTATGCGTGGTCGGCCAGCGTGCGCGACACGATTCTGGCGCAGGGCGAGGCGGTCGTGCATATCGACTTGCTGCCCGCCTACGAGCTTGCGCGGGTGCGCGCCGAAACCGGCCGGCCGCGCGGGGCTCGTTCGTGGTCCAGCCATTTGGGCAGCCGCCTGGGCCTGCACGGCGCCAAGATGGGGCTGTTGCGCGAATGCCTGCCCAAGGAGGCCTTCGACGATCCGCAGGCCTTGGCGGCCGGCATCAAGCGGCTGCCGGTAAGGCTGACCGGCATACAGCCTTTGGCCGAGGCCATCAGCAGCGCCGGCGGCGTGCGGTTCGAGGGGCTGGACGAGAGCCTGATGCTGCGGTCGGCGCCCGGCGTGTTCTGCGCCGGTGAGATGCTGGACTGGGAAGCGCCGACCGGCGGCTATCTGCTAACCGCCTGTCTTGCCGGTGGCCAAGCGGCGGGGCGCGGCGTATTGCGCTGGCTTGGTCGCTAGGAAATCCGTTCCGCCGCTTCCGGCTTTTCGCCTAGAGTGTTCCTGCCGCCCGCGTTGCCGGGGGGTTTCCGCCCGGGGCGCTCAAAGCATGGACTTCGCCGAGGAAAGCACCGTGTTGCAGATTTGTTCGGTCGCCGCGGCTTTCAGCCCGCTGCCGCCCAGGTTCACTTGCTTTCCGTCGTCGCTGTGCAAGATTCCCTTCATGCCGTCGGTATAGCTGCTGCTGGTGGTCGACGGCTTGTCGGTGGTTTTGTTCATCAGCGAATCCTGGATGGATTGCGCGCTGTTGCCGCTAAGGTATTTGTTCTTGAGGCAGTATTGCAGCACGCCCGCGATATTGCTGATATTGCTTGAACCGGCGCCCGATCCGGACAGCAAGCTCCCGGCGCCGCCGCCAAGAAGACTGCCTGCGCTGCTGGTGCCGCTTTTAAGCAAATCGCCGCTAAGCTGGGCCTGGGCGGCGCAGAATGGAAGGGCGATTGCCAGCAATCCGCCGAGAACTGCCGCGCGATGAGTATGGTTCA
>JBEBXF010000041.1:0-13622 GCA_040391725.1 Eoetvoesiella caeni
GCCTGCACCACCGCGGCGCGGCGGGCATCGGTGCCGCTTTGCACCATGCGGCCCAAGTCATCGACCGAATACAGGTAAACGTCGTCCAACCTTCCGACCTCGGTTTCAATATCGCGCGGCACGGCCAGATCGACCATGACCATGGGACGGTGCCGGCGCGAACGCGTAGCCCTTTCCACCATCCCCAATCCGAGGATGGGCAGGGAGCTTGCCGTACAGGACACGACGACATCGAAGTCGGCGAGCTTTTCGGGCAGCTCCGACAAGCGCATGGTTTGCGCGGTAAAACGCGAGGCCAGCAGATCGGCGCGCTCCAGCGTGCGGTTGGCCACCATCATGCGCTTGGGCTGCAAGGCGGCGAAGTGCGTGGCGCACAGCTCGATCATTTCGCCCGCGCCGATGAACAGGATATTGGTTTGCGACAGATCGCCGAACACCCGTTCGGCCAGGCGCACCGCCGCGGCCGCCATCGACACCGAATGCGCGCCTATGGCCGTTTGCGAACGGACTTCCTTGGCCACCGAGAACGTGCGCTGGAACAATTGATGCAGCAGTGTGCCCAAGGCGCCGGCCTCGTCGGCGGCGCGCACCGCGTCTTTCATCTGGCCCAGGATTTGCGGCTCGCCCAGCACCATGGAATCCAGCCCGCTGGCCACCCGAAAAGCATGGCGCACGGCCTCGTTCTGCTGGTACTGGTACAGGTGCGGATTGAGGCTGCCCGATTCCAGCCGGTTGAAGTCGGCCATCCACATGGGAAGCTGCTCGCGCACGTGCGGCTCGGCGGCACAGTAGATTTCGGTGCGGTTACAGGTGGAGAGAATGGCGGCCTCTTTTACCGACGCCCCGAACGCCGAACGCAAACCGTCCAGCGCGGGCCGCAGCACGTCGATCGGAAACGTCACGCGTTCCCGCACCGAAACCGGAGCGGAAACATGATTCAAGCCAAAAGTTAGGACGTCGACAGACATGGAATAGCGAAAAGCCGTCAGGAAATACCCGTAGATAGGCATAGATTATAAACGCGCGGACGAAAATCGGTGTAACGGGGCCGACAAGACGGAGCTTCCCTTGATAAAAAGCAAAAACCCTTGTGGATTGAATACTTATGATTCTCAATAAGGGCTGACTCAGCCCCTGGAAAGCGCCCCCGCCTCGCCATGATCCAGCCCGCGCAGAGGGCGCCGGCCTTCCTGCACGTCCCTTGAATTTCGTGTATGATTCTGCCTTTCACGTTGTGGCCTGGTAGCTCAGTCGGTAGAGCAGAGGATTGAAAATCCTTGTGTCGGTGGTTCGATTCCGCCCCAGGCCACCAAAGAATTAGCAGTAGAATCAAACGCTTAGCCCAGCCACCGCGCTGGGCTTTTTGTTTGATCTGTCAATTTTCTGTCAATTCCATTGGTGAGCCGGTGCGCGCAAGTGCGCTGCGTGCGGTCATTCGACCGATAAGCGGGTATCGCTTCACAAAATGTCCATACGCAGCTCGTTGATGGGCAACATGACAGCCACTCACACGTACTTAACCAACATCAGCTTCTGAAAACCGTGAAGCCGCACTCAATACGGCCAATACCGACGCCGTAGCAATATTTGCGTGCCGCCCCACGCCGAAGCGCGAACCAGACACACCTTTGGGCAACCACTCTATAGGGTAGATAAGCAAACGCCGTGACGAAGTGTTAGGCCATTGCATGCTCTCATGATGTACCGCACACTTCCCTCCACTGCCCTAGTTCTGCAAAGACTCGCGGCCGTTGGACAGTAGCATAACGCGCAGCTCGTGGCGGCAAGAACGCTGGACGCAATGAAATAGCATCACACCCACCACGCGTCCCCCTATAGCCAGCAGATCCGCCGCTGGCAAGCATAGCGCGCAGATTCGCAGGCCGAAGACGTCATGGATGGGACCCGAATGAGGCGAGACCTGCTAGAAACACACTAGTGTCACATCAATTGCTCAAGCGCGTCGACAAACGCGGTAGCTGCCTCGGCATGACGATCGGAACGCTTGATGATCGCCGCGAACCGCTCGACAACTCCTGGGAACTGCGAGGTCGAATGAGTAACCTCAATTTTTTGCAAAGCCGCAAGTAGTTTTTGCAAATTACGGCTATCCCTTTTCATCTGTCCATTCTCGAAGCGCGATAGTTGGCCGACGTTCACGGAACTGATCTCAGATAGCTCCGTGAGCGTCTTACCTAGGGATTTTCGCCGTTTACGAAGTTCTGAACCAAACATCTTCGGATTGGCGATAGGCTTGCGTCGCTGTTTCATTTTGCATATAATTATGCAAATTAATTTGTGAGAAAGCAAGTATGGCCGTCTACGTTGACGACGAGCTTATCCCCTGGCGCGGTAAACTCTGGTGCCACCTAGTAGCCGATACCCTTTCGGAGCTGCACACCTTCGCACACCAACTGGGCCTTCGCCAAACCTGGTTTCAGGCGAAATCTGTTTACCCACACTACGACGTCACTGTCAGCGTGCGTGACCGCGCACTGATCCTAGGCGCTAGCCTGGGCGATCGTCAGACCATCATCACGTGTGCAAAGCTCCTCAAACACGAACTAAGATCAGAAGGACGGACTGTGCCACAGCCCTGATCCCGAGGAGGAGGGACAATGAGATGAAGAAGTCTGGAAGCACTAGCAACGCCCGGCCGCTGATGTCATTGCAGGAGTATCAGGATCGAGCGGATGCTGCTAATCAATTCAAGGGAAAACCTGACGCACTTATTCAGTTAAGGTTTGGGCTCTTTGGTGAAGTGGGCGGCCTGCTCGCCGCAGTAAAGAAGTCATATCGCGATTTCGGCACCACTCAGCAGGCAATCGTCCAAGAAGAGCTCGGTGACTGCTTTTGGTATTTGACCGAGGTTTCGGTCGAATATGGGTACACGCTGCCCGAGGTTGGAGCTGCGGGGCTTATCGAATTGCAACGCCGGTTCAGCGTTTCCAGCTTACCTTCCACAGGACAACTCACGTTCTTGCCGTTCGATGGCGTCTACGCGATGTGCCACGAACAACTCCCCGCGCTCGACCGCACCAAACAATTGTCCGACCTCGGCAGCCACATCGGACAGCTCATGAGCATCACCAACTCGCCGGATCTCGTGAATCCTACGCCCTTGGCGTTACTCGCAGAATTGTTGGCTGATCTAGTTACCGTAGCCTGGATATTCGAGCTCCAGTTTGCCGACGTGGTCAGCGCCAATCTTGAAAAATTTGAATCACGTTGGCCACAGGGGACCGCACAGTACACCGCCCCTTTTGACAGTGCATCGCCGCCACATGAACAATTCGAACGTACATTCGATGTGCACTTCATCGAGCGCTTCTACAATGAAGGTCAAGAGAATGAGCGGCCGTACGTAATCCAGCAGATACGAAACGTCAACATTGGCGACCGCATAACGGACAACCGCACGGAGCCTGACGGCTATCGGTTTCACGATGTCTTTCACCTAGCCTACATCGCGCATCTGGGTTGGTCACCGGTTATCCGAGCGTTGTTGAAACTCAAACGCAAGAGCGACCCAAAGATTGATGAAAACGAGGACGGTGCGAGAGCTGCGATCATCGAAGAAGGTATCGCAACATGGATCTTCAATCACGCCGACCGTCACGACTTCTACGAAAGCACCGAGGTCGGCAAGCTCGAATATGGCTTGCTCAAACAGGTACATGGCATGGTTGAAGGTTACGAAGTTGCAGCCTGTCCGCTTTGGCAGTGGGAGTTGGCTATCCTCGAGGGCTTCAAAGTTTTCCGACAACTGCGCGATGCCGGCAGTGGTATCGTCACGGTCGACATGGATGCCCACTCCATCACGTTCACCCCTCTTGATGTACCACCGGAACCTTCTCCGACATCCAAAACTCGTCGGCAACGAGAGATCGGAGCAACTTTACCTTTCAAATCTGAGACGAAATAATGACTCCACGCACATTCGTCGCCGCACTTGCAGACGTTCAACTAGATGGCGTTTTTAATCCCTATCGGGACCATTGCGAAGTACACGATCTGGCCAATGCACCCGCGATGCGCCGCAAGAATCTACGCGACTACCTCACTGCGGTAGAGAATCTCGGAACAGACACAATCTGGATGGGCCGCGACCTTGGATATAGGGGAGGTCGACGCACCGGTTTGGCACTAACAGATGAAGCGCGGCTACCGATGTTTGCGACGTACTATCCGGGATTCGTGCCGAGCAAAGCCACAAAAGGCCCATCGGTTGCCGAACGTACCGCAGCCGAGATTTGGGCTGTACTTGCACGCCTAGAGCAACCACCACTACTTTGGAACGTATTCCCGTTCCATCCTCATAATCCGGACAATCCGATGACGAATAGACGGTTTGCTGCTCGCGAACTGTCCGAGGTCTCCAATCTCAACCAAACGCTGATCGCATGGCTAGGTATTCGACGCATCGTGTGCATTGGGCAAGACGCTACAGCATATGCGGCGACCTTCGGTGTCGAGGTAGAGTGTGTCCGCCATCCCAGCTACGGAGGCGTCACCAAGTTCCGCCAAGGCATGCAGCGCATCTACGGTAAAAAAATGAAACTCGTTGGAGCCTCACCACAAGTCACGCTATTTTGAGGGCTTTACCAAATTCTCACCCATTCAAGACAGCATTCGCCACTTTAACGCCACCCCATACAGGCACATCAAGCTCCGCGTGCGTCGACAAACAGCTAAGCGTTCCTACCTCGAGACCACTCTCTTTCGCAACGAAGGATAGGAGTTGCCCCAGGCCGATCAAGTTGCCTAGCGCTCGCGCACAGTAGTGATGCGCACGATAAACTGCGGTCAGATCAACAGCATGACCCTGACCACAAGGCACGCGTTTGAAACTCAGATGCGAGAGGCACGGAAGGCCCAACCACTCCCGCATGTCGAAGGCTGGGTTGTACGTCGGTACATCACCACCGATATCTGTCTCTAACCGCAAGTCCTCTTCAGGATCGGCCACACTCAACTCATACGTTGCAACGTATGAGACCTTCTGTCCATCCTTTCGCTGGGGCTGACCTTCAGTGGCTAACTTGTTCACCACATAGTCTAAGGGATTAATTGTTGTACCAGGCTCTCTACCCGGCCGTTCAATCATCCGATGCGCATATGTGCCCCAAGTGTTAGCTTTCTGCCCGCGTTTGAGCATCTCCTTATACTTCTCGTAGTAGCCTGGGCGTCCATACCTCCGATACATTGCTAGCGGGAAAATAGTTCCAGCGACGGTCTGCAAGGTCAGATTCTTATGAGCCAGCGCCTGATCGACCCTGGCCATCACCATGCGATCATCCTCAGTCAAATCCAGAGGATGCGCTATTTCCAGTAACAAGTTCTTCGCATGCCGTCCTTGCTGCATGTTTAGATGACGCGCAGCGGCCAGCCAAGTGGGAACAATGCGTTCGTGATTATGAAACAATGTAGCCATAACTAAATCAAGAAGCCTTCAACGAGGAGGATATCAAGGAGAGATACGGGCATCCAAGCGTGACCAGCGACACCCCAGGATGTGCCCCAAGAATTGCGCAAAAGCACGTAGCGCTCACCAGTATCGGAGTTCACCCCTATTCCAACGCCAACAACGGCGTGATATTGATCGGGAAGCACAAAAGGGTCGAAGTCAATGACACCGCCTTGAGGGGCCATGAGTGCTTGGCAAACCTGAACAACTAAACCGACGGGATTTCCATCGCTCAAGTGTGTCACCACATCGGCTGAACTGATATCTTGCCGATGTTTTGACGGGGAAGCGTACAGCTCGAACTCACCAATCGGCTCGATGAGCGGTACGTCGTGGCCATCCGGTTGATAAGGATAGCGCGTCTCGAGCGGTTGACCCGGAGCGCAAACCGCGCCAAGGACGTGATCCATCTGAAAACCGCAACCTGGCTGCCAGTCCCCAGACAATTTTGCAGCATAGTAGCAAAGGAACTCCGTGCTCAAATGCGCGACGCTGTTAGACGCGGCATTGAGATCAGATACAGCGAAGACTAAGCAGGTCGGCCGCTGACCTTGATCCCGAGCGATGCCCAGTCGGTCGGAAAAATCGATTTGAACCGTGATCATCAAACGCGCCGCATCCTCGCCAACCTCCGATCACGCTCAGGCTGAGGTAATCCATCTTCGAGCCGCTCGAACTCCGCGAACAAGTTGAATTGGTGGATAGCGGCCTGCCCCGAATGCCACGGGGCACGCTCACTGAGCGAAATCGATCTCTTCCTCGACCCCAAGACGGGAACAGCTTCACCAGGAGAGCGACAATCAAGAGGGGCCATCAACTCGTAGCGAAGCACCGAACCGTCACCTCCCACGGTGATCTCTACATCGCGGCCTGGCCGTACGCAACGTGCGTCGCGAACAAATGGTTTGAGCGAGAACCCCTCACTCTTTATGTCATCGACCGACCAAAGGTGTCCCGAACCAACGTGATTAGGTAGGTCGAAGACCAATTGGTCGCCTAGACCCGGCTCCAGGACACGATCTCGATCCGCGTCCGTCAGTATCCAGACATCGCTCCGAGAGTCGTTGAGAGTAGCGCCGCTAAGGATATCTCGTTTAAGCGTAATCGGTTGCACCTCAACAATCCTGAGTGCCTCGGAAACGGTTAGAAGGCCTAAGCGATTGAGCGACCACACCATGGCCTTGTAGCTCATACCCAGTCGCAGCGACATCTGATAAACGACGGACGGATTGCGAAGGCTGTTGCGGCCCCAGCGCTGACGGCGCATCGTCTGCGCAACTAACCAGGAAGGAGCTAGAAGAGCGTACGCGAACTGATTCGCGGTACGTTCAACAAGCGCTGCATTTTTGGATACGTCAACAGTCGTATCGGAGGTGCTTTCGTGCCCTAATGCAAAGTGTCCGAGTTCGTGGGCGCAAGTCATATGCACTAAACCACGAGGACGATCCCAATTGATGATGATTCCGGGAGCTCCATCCTCCCGTAGAAAACCGCCGAGTAACCGTTCAAGTTTGCGATACATAACGACGACGTCCGAGGCTGATGCAATCTGCTCGGCATCAATCCGGGTATAGCCCTCCTCGATGCGCTTTTTGGCTTCAAATTCCTCGAGAACCTCGGTCGCTCGGCGCGCCGCTTCCATCAGAGCGTCGTTGTCGATCTTCATGGAACTCGCCTTTTAGCCTTCGCTGAGCTCTTCAGAAATTCCGCAAAGCGGGTAAGCTCGTCCAGGTCACTGTCAGACATACCCATGGTTGCTCGTGCAAGGAAAGCTACACGTGTATCACCGGATGGAGCGTTTCCCGTTAACAAGTAATCAACATTTCTGCCGTACAGCTCACTCAGCTTGTTCAACTCAAACGCTTCGACCTTGCGCGTTCCGGACTCAATGTGACCTACAGCTGGTCGGGATACCGAGAGCGCGAATGCCACCTCTTCCTGTGAAAGGCCAACGTACTCACGGGCTTCCCTCAGACGCCGACCCAATTGAATGCGGTCAGTTTCCTCCGAACTACTAGTTGCTCGGCTCATGACTGTGACTTCTTGGCTGCATAGGCCAATGCAGCCGCGCCAAGCTTGTTAACGAAGTCATCCTTCGTCTCGTAGCCTCCAGCTTGAATGATGGAATTTGGTAGTGTCATCCCGGTGATCTTATCTAAAACCACTAACACCTCGACCGCGACCATGGATTCGACTGGTCCAACGAGTTCGTCAACCGTAAGCGGTGCCTCCCCGCCTTCTAGCGGAATTGCATATTCATCCCAAAACTCTTCCAATGCGATCTTAATCTTGTCTGCCAGTTCATTCTTAGTGACCTCGATAAAAAATCGACATTCAACGTACGAAAATCGTACATCATAAATTGGGCAAGCGCAAGTCAAGACTGAATTGGTCGAACAAACTTCTAATCTGCCGAAGACAGAGTCAAAACTTGCATGCAGCGGCAGTTATTCCCTAAACTGTTCCCTCAAACCCCATCAATTCTGAAAAGGTCTTTTATTTATTCTGGCTTACGCCCCTTTTGGGATCGTGCCCTAGGCCACCATTCCTTCTTCTCATCTGGTTTCATCGCATCCTAAAAACAAGGACTTGCGAAAGAAATCTGTCTCATCGCTCCCCACGTTGTTTCATTGAATCCCAAGGTTTCAGTATCCTGGGACAGTACCCTATCGTGCTCCCCGAAATCCGAGGAACCATTGGGAGCCTGCTGCCATGCCACAAAAGCTCGCGGCACATGTTCAAGGAATAGCTGATCAGCTCTAGTCGGCCGTGTGCTGCGCGTGGTACGAGCAGACAGTATTACGCCAAGCTCTTCCTCCAACTCCTTGATGGCACGGGATCAACATCAGCCTTCCGCCATAGTCACGCGCAACTTGCTTCACAACACGATATGGAATGGGTAGCGCTAATCCGACATCGAATACCAAGCATAAGTCGCACAGCCAATCTGAACTACACCACTCACCAACATCGCAGCTCTCAACCCATCGCTGCCGCCATGCATCATGTTAAATATTGCGCCAAGCATCGCCACACCAAAGGCCGCTCCGGCCATGCGCGCGACATTGATTAGCGCGCTGGCTGTCCCAGACCGTGTAGTGCCTACGGCACCTACAGCGCACGCCATCAGTGGCCCCGTCGCTATACCCATGCCCAAGCCCGTTAGCCCCAATCCTATCTCCTGCATCAGAATCAAGGTTTGATCCACACCCATGCCAATGAGTATAAGGCCCGCACTAATGATCACTAGCCCACCAACCGAGACAATGCGTGTGCCCAAGCGACTTGTCAGCACATTTGACCATGGCGAGACAACAACAAACACCAACGCCATCGGCATCAAGGCAATACCAGCACTCAGAACATCGAACCGGCCAGTGCTCTGCCATGTGAGAGGTAGTAGAAATAGAGCACCGTACATGCCAAAGGTCATGCCCACCGTTGCTATCATCGCTCCGCGAAAGGCCCGGGCACCAAAAAGCTCCAGCGGCACCAAGGCTGATGATCCACATCCCGTCTCTACTCTTATAAACAGCCACATCGCAACGCAGGAAACAGCCACCGCAGCCAGTGCAATGTCGGGAGCTTGATGAGACTGGATGGCGGCAAAGACCAGGCCGCCGAGGACAATGGCGCCAAGTAACTGAGCCATGCCATCGAATCTCCGCCCCTGCCGATCGGAAGATTCTGGAATGAACGCCACGGCCAGTGCACAAGCGGCCACACTAGCCGGCACTACCACGAGAAAAATACTGCGCCACCCAAAATGGCCGATCAATACGCCACCCAGTGTCGGGCCAATTGCCATCGCCAAACCATTGCAAGCCGCCCATATACCCAACACTCGACCTCTCTCCTGGAGATCAAGCCAGATCACACGAATGAGGGCCAGCGATGCAGGAACAAATAAGGCGGCTCCCAGTCCAGCCAATGCTCGTCCTCCGATCAGAACGATCACCGACGGCGCTATTGCGCACAAAATCGAGGCCACCGTGAATATGACAGCTCCGGTCACGAAAATCCGACGTCGCCCATAAAGATCGGCCAACAGACCTCCTGTCAGCAGTAGCACTGCATAGACGAGGTTGTAGCTATCCAGCACCCACTGCAGTGTGCCCATGCTTGCTTTAAGGTCATCGCCGATGTGACGCATCGCCAGATTGACGACAGCCGTATCGATTTGAGCGACCAGTACTGCCAGACAAAGCGACGTCAGCGCAAGGTAATGACGAGGCCTCGTCTCTTGCGAATCTAAATTGGGGATATTTTTGGTATTGACGGAGGAACGGTTCTGCATGAACAGAAGCGTAGCAAGCAAATCAGCTCCAATGATTCGATACGCACCGAAGCATGAAGGATTAGGAATGGACTAATATTTCTTTCACGATAGGAAATTGCCATGTCCACCTTTACCAATATCTCTGCGACTGCGTTTCTAATCTCTGACCCAAGCCGAGCAGCCATGCTCATGGCGCTCATGGACGGTCGAGCACTACCCGCAGGCGAGCTGGCTCGCGCCTCTGGCGTAACCGCGCAGACGGCCAGCAGCCACTTGGCCAAGCTTCTAGAAGGTGGATTGCTATCGCTCGAAACACAGGGGCGACACCGCTATTACCGACTTGCAGACCGCCATGTGGCAGAGACACTTGAAAGCCTCGCCGCCATTCGGCCGACCACCAAACGACGCCCCGTAACGCCAAGTCCTCAACTTCAGAAGCTGCGCTATTGCCGACGTTGCTACGACCATCTGGCTGGTCAGATTGGTGTAGCCGTGACCCATGCCTTGCAGCAACGCAATTACATCCTCCCATCGGCAGACAAACAATTCATCGTGACCGACGCTGGTGCGCATTGGTTCAGCGATCTCGGGCTGGATATCACAGCGATCAAGCCAACTCGCCGGGGCTTGGCCAGGCAATGTCTGGATTGGACGGAGCGCACACACCATTTGGCAGGCCCTCTAGGCATCCAGCTAATGGCTACACTGTGCGCGAATGGTTGGCTTCGACGCTCCGATGCGTCTCGCGCCATTGCAGTGACACCAAAGGGATGGATGGAATTGCAGCGTACATTGGGTTTGACCCAAGACAGAGTAGCCGAGCTCGCGTCGCCGGTTGGGTTTTTATAAGCCGCGCCACAGCCTCTCAGTAGAGATTCCGCTTGTAGTCGGCGTCCAGGCTTTTTCGCATCAGGCCGGGAACGGCGACCAGTCCTTTGGCGACGATTGCGCCCAGGCCGCCGGCCTTGTGCAGCCTTACATGCGCGGCGAAGATGGCCGCTGGATCGATGTCGGCGGGAGGCGCGTACCCGGCCCAAGGCTTGGCGCGCGCCAAGGCGGCGCTTTCGTGCAACGCGATGGAGGGCGACGCAATGCTGGTCACGAGCTTGGGAGTCTTGTCGTGCACGGCGAAACACTGCCTCGCTTGCAGGTCGGCGCTGATGCCGGCCGCGCCCTGCACGCGAGCTATCTGGGTGCATCCAGGCACAATCAGCAATGCCGACGCATGGGGTCGCGCCAGCAAATTGCGAAGGCTGTCCGTGCGGCGGTTTCCTGGCCGATCGGCAAAACGAATCCCGCCTTCGAACGGCTGGGCCAGCAGGCCGGCCGGGTCTCCCTTGGGGCTAAGGTCGGTATTGAGTTCGGTATCGGCAGTGGCCAGGGCCATGAAACGGCTGGATTGAAGAAAATCGGCCACGTCGCCGATCGGAGGCGGCACGGGCTGCCAAAAATCCGAGCGCAGCAAGGCTTTGGCGCAATGCAAATAGCACTCCTGCACGGCGACGACAATGGCGTCACCCTCCGCGCTCGCCACCCTGCCGTTTATGCGCAGGGTCTCGCCCATGCCGGGAATGAGGAACAGC
Organism: Eoetvoesiella caeni; assembly: GCA_040391725.1. Classification (GTDB taxonomy): domain Bacteria; phylum Pseudomonadota; class Gammaproteobacteria; order Burkholderiales; family Burkholderiaceae_B; genus Eoetvoesia; species Eoetvoesia caeni_A. The sequence goes on from JBEBXF010000041.1 coordinate 11,330, forward strand.
AATCCCACACCACGTCCCTGCCGCGCCTGTCGGGGGTCGTCCAGCGCGGCGAGCGGCAATCGGAGCTGCTTTTCATCCAGCGCGGCAGCGAAGCCCCGATCACCGCCGGCGATGGTCGCATCGATGCTCTGATCGTCGCTGAAGCCGGCAAACGCCAGGGGCGATGCACGCAGCCAGCGGCACGCATGGGCATCGAGATGGTCGATGACCTTCAGGTCGATCGACGCGGGTTTTGCGCCGATCTGCGCGTCAAGCTCGGCCGTCGTCCGCAGCATTGTTACGCACCCATCCGTACCATACGGCAAGCGCCACGGGAACCAGAAGCGCCAGCCATGAAACCACGTCGCCAAGACCGTCATAGAGAAGGCCGGACAGCAATCCGACGGCGCTCAGTAGGCCGATCACGATCGGCCAGAACCAGACTTTCATTGTTGCTGCACTCCTGCTCTTTGCGCTTCTTCAGCCTCGGCCTCGGCCAGGATTCCTTGCGCTTCACGGTGGCGCAGGTATTTCTTGGCCCACAAGTACACGCCGCTGCCCAGGATGATGATGGCGAGAATGTCCAGCAGCGCCCAGACGATCTTCAGCGGCAAACCGCCATAGTCGCCAAAATGCAGCGGCTGCGACACGAACAGCGATTTCACGTACCAAGGCATTTCCCGCGTGTCGGTCAAGGCGCCGGTTTGCGCGTCCACCAATACCGGGCGCAGCAAGCGGGCCGTCAGCGGCGTATTGCCTTTCATGAAGGCCGTATAGTGATGCGGATCGGCAAATGCCGTGCCCGGAAAGGCGATCAGACGCACGGTCATGTCCGGCGCGGTTTTTTCCGCCGTAACGAACGCGGCTTGCACCGAGCCATTGTCTTTCATGGGCGGCGCATTTTTATAGGGCCTGACCATATCGGCCAGTTGGTCGCCCTGCCAAACCGCCAGCACAATGGGATCCAGCGTATTGATGATGCCCGTTGCACCCACGACCGTCAGCCACACCACCGTGACGATGCCCAGCAGATTGTGCATATCCAGCCATTTGACGCCACGCCCCTTCTGCTTGCGTACCGTGCCGAAATCCTGCTTGCGCATGAAGGGCTTGTAGACCACCACGCCGGAAACGATGGCGATCACCAGCAGCAGGCCCATGAGGCCAAGGAACAGTTGCCCGGGCAAGCCGGCGTACATGTCTTTGTGCAACTGAAGCATGACCGCCATGAAGCCCTGGTCATTAGGCTGATCCAGCACCTTCGCGGTGCGCGAATCGATGGCCACCGTCCAGAACTCGTCCGGCGGGGCATCGACCTTGCTGGCCATGGAAACGATCGTGATGTTTGGATGTTCTTCCTCGTCCCAGAACATGTAGCGCACCACTTTGTTGGGCTGCGCCGCCAATGCGCTTTGAACGATCTTGTCCAGGCTGACATTGGCCGTGCCTTCCGGCATGGGCGGCGCCTCGATCGTGCTCGTAAGGTGCTCGACTTCTTCGTGAAAGACCAGCGGCAGCCCGGTCAGGCACAGCATCAGCAGGAAGATCGTGCTGATCAGGCTGGCCCACTTGTGGAGGAATACCCAGGTTCGAAGATGCATTTTTTAGAAACCTATCGTCGCCGACAACATGACGATGCGGCCTGAACCAAGGAACAGGTAGCCGTCGGACACGTTGTTTGCCGAGCTCGAAGTCGCCCAGTAGGCCTTGTCGAACAGGTTTTCGACATTCAGGCGCAGTGTCAGGTCTTTGCCGGCCACCTTGGTTCTATAGCGCGCGCCGGCATCGAAGGTGGTGACCGAAGGCAGCTTGTACTTGTTGCCTTGGTCGGCATATTGCGAGCCCGTATAGACCACCCGCGCGTTCAAGCCAAAGCCGGGAGTAAGCACGTTGTCCCAATCCACGCCCAGCGAGGCCTGCACATGCGGCACGCCCACGGCATCATTGCCTTCGTTGACGCCGCCCGCCATTTCGTCGAGCTTGCCGCGCATGAGCGTTACGCCGCCCAGTACGCGCACGTCTTTCGCCACCTCGCCGAATGCGTTGATTTCCAGGCCGCGGTTCACCTGCATGCCGTTTTCCGTGAGCGAATTGTTGAATACCGTGGCGCTGGGCCGCTTGATCTGGTACAGGCTTACCGTGGTGGCAAAGTTGCCCCAGTCGTATTTGGCGCCCACTTCGACCTGTTTGGTTTTCATCGGCGGCAGCGAAGCCGCCGTCGTCACCGTCGGGGGCGTAGCCGATGAGCCCTTGGACAGGCCTTCGATGTAGTTGGCGTAGAGCGACAGGGTATCGATGGGTTTCACCACCACGC
>JBEBXF010000042.1:0-13442 GCA_040391725.1 Eoetvoesiella caeni
GGCTTCTCCTTGAGTATAGGCAGCGACAGGGACATTGACCATGTTTTTAACACATTTTTGAGTGTGTACGTTAGGAAAAAATGGATGCTGATAAAAACTGCACATCAAAACCCTATCGTTTCCAGCCAGAATTTCCTCAGTTCCGTTGCCATGATGCACGTCAAAATCGATGACGGCAATACGGTTAAGCCCGTATTTTTCGAGTGTATACGCTACAGTTGCGGCAAGATTGTTAAAAAAGCAGAACCCCAGGGCCTGGGCCGGACGCGCATGATGTCCCGGCGGGCGAATGGCGCAAAACGCCGTTTGCGCTTCGCCGCGCATGATGGCGTCGACAGCGGTGATCCCCGCCCCCGCCGCGGCATAGGCGGCTTCCAGCGTATGAGGGTTCATCAGGGTATCGGGGTCGATTTCCGCATACCCCTGGGCCGGAGACAAGTCCTTGAGATAGTCCATGTAGCCGGCCTCATGAACGCGCAGCAGATCCTGGTCGGTGGCGGGAATGGCGGTTCGGGCGCGAAGCAGGCTCATGACGCCGCTGGCAAGCAATTGATCGTTGATGGCATCGAGCCGTGCCGGGCTTTCGGGATGCCAGTCGCCCATTTCGTGCAGATGGCAGGCCGGGTGGGTAATATATAGCGTTTCCATAAGGATGATTATGTTCAGACCCGTCTGTGTTTTGCAAGTCGCCATTATCGCCGCGCTGCTGGGCGGCTGTGCGTCGCCGCATCCGGAAGCGACGACGGCATCGACGGGCTCGGCGCAGGCATCCTCGGGATCCGCCAACGCCGCGACGGCCGCCGGCGGCGCCTCCGTGATTCCCGCGCCGTCGGGCCGGAATGGATTCCTCGCCCGCAACGGCGTCCTGCTGCCCGAAGCCCAGGCCTATGCCCGCGAAGTTGCCGAAACACGCGGGGTGCCGCTGAAACAGGTGGAAAGCCTCTTGGCCGACGCGCGCTACAACACCACGGTGGTCCGGCTCATGACCCCCAGCCAGACCCGCATCCGGCGCAGCTGGGTTACCTACCGCAATCGTTTCGTCGAGCCTGTGCGCATCAAGGCGGGAGTCCAGTTCTGGCAAGAGCACCGCACGGCGCTGGACAGCGCCGCACGGCAATACGGCGTGCCGCAATCGATCATCGTCGCCATCATCGGCGTGGAGACGATCTACGGGCGCAATACCGGCAGTTTCAGAGTGCTGGACGCCCTGGCAACGCTGGCCTTCCGCCACCCCGATACCGCGCGCCCCGAACGCAGCCGGCTGTTCCGCGACCAGCTTGCCGATCTCATCCAACTGGACAACCGCCACGAACTGAACGCGCGCACCGCCACCGGCTCCTACGCCGGCGCCCTGGGCCTGCCTCAGTTCATGCCGGGCAGCCTGCTGCGCTATGCCGTCGATGGCGACGGCGACCACAAAATCGACCTGACCTCCAGCCCCGACGACGCCATCGCCTCGGTGGCCAACTTCTTGCGGCAGCACGGCTGGCAGCCCGGACTGCCGGTGTTCGCGCCCGTCATCCTGCCCGACAACGCCGCAAAACTGGTCAAGGGCGGGCTGGAACCCACCTACACCTGGGATGAACTGCGCGCGCTGGGCGCCAAAGAACGTGCCGGGCCGTTTCCCGACACCTGGAAGCAGCACCTGCTTGGCATCGTCGATCTGCTGGACGAACCCCGCAACACGGCGGAATTCCGCAGCGGCACCCCTAATTTCTTTGCCATCACGCATTACAACCGCAGCTATTTCTATGCCGCGTCGGTTGCCGACCTGGCGCAAATACTGTCGGTCAAGCTGGGCTATGGCGCACCTTACTGATTGATACAGGATGAGAAGCCCCCACGCTGCGCAGGCGCTCGCCTGCTTGCTGCCCCCCGAGGGGGGCGCTTTTTGCCTTGGGGCGGCCCGGCGGCAAAAAAACCCCGCCCTTTCGCAACGGCGGCATGCGGTGTTAACCTTAAAGACCCGCCTCTAGCAGTATTGGGCCGACCTATCAGCGATACGCGCCAATGCCGATTCAACCCGACATCTATACCTACAACAACTCCGACGACACCAGTTCCGAACCCGCTGCCGGCATTGCCCAAAGCGGCGCCGCCGCCGAGCTGGCCGCCGGCCTGCTCGACGACAAAGCCCACGTGTCGCCGAAATACCTGTACGACACCCTGGGCTCGAAGCTGTTCGAAGCGCTTTGCCTGCTCCCCGAGTACTACCCCACGCGCACGGAAGACGCCATCGTAGCGGCCAATATGGCGTCCATCACCCGGGCCATGGGCCCCGATGCCACGCTCATCGACCTGGGTGCGGGCAACTGCGCCAAGGCCGCGCGCCTGTTTCCAATGCTCCAGCCCAGGCAATACGTGCCCATCGATATCTCGCGGGACTTCCTCGAGCAGGCGGCGGCGCAATTGCAGCCGCGCTATCCGCATATGCGCATTACGCCGCTGGGGCTGGATTTTTCGCATGAACTGGATCTGCCCGTCTCCATTCCGGCCGAACGGCGCGTCTTTTTCTATCCCGGCTCGTCCATCGGCAATTTTTCGCCCGACCAGGCCAGCGCCTTTTTGCGCCGCCTGCGCAACGTCTGCGGAACCGACGGCGCCATCGTATTGGGCGTCGACCTCATCAAGGATGCCGCCGTACTGCAAGCCGCCTACGACGACGCCGTGGGACTCACGTCCGCATTCAACCTGAATCTGCTGCGCAACGTCAACCGTCTGCTGGGCTCGGACTTCAATGTCGCGGACTGGACGCACGAGGCGCGCTTCAACGAGCGCGCGCAGTGCATGGAAATGCACCTGAAGGCGCGCCGCTCGGTCATTGTGCGCTGGCCCGGCGCACAGCGGCTGTTCGAACGCCACGAATGCATCCATACCGAAAACAGCTACAAGTACACCGTGCCGTCGATCGAGCATCTTTTGTCGCTGGCGGGTTTCACCCAGACGCAAACGTGGCTCGACGAGCAAAGCTGGTTCGCCATCGTCCATGCGCGGGCCTCCTAGGGCTCGTCGACAGGCCCCAACCCGCACGACCCCATGACCATCTCCAGCTCCCTGCTCGCCCGCTACGAAGCCGTCCGAAGCGCCTCCATGGCGCTTGCCGAACCCTTGTCCGACGAAGACTGCTGTGTCCAGTCCATGCCCGACGCCAGTCCCATCAAATGGCATCTGGCGCACACGACCTGGTTTTTCGAAACCTTCGTCCTGGAACGTTTCGAAGCCAATTTCAAGCCCTTCCGGCCGGCGTTCCGCATGCTGTTCAATTCGTATTACAACGGCGTCGGCGCCAAGCATCCGCGCCCGCAGCGCGGCCTGCTCACGCGCCCCGACATGGCGGAAATCGAAGACTACCGCAGCGACGTCGACGCCCGCATCGAAGCCTTGCTGCTGATTGCCGCCGCGCCCACCTATATTCCCTCGTCCGAGCTCGAGCATCTTATCGTTTTGGGGCTGAACCACGAGCAGCAGCACCAGGAGCTCATGCTTACCGACATCCTGCATCTGCTTTCGTGCAATCCGCTGCACCCCGCCTACGACCCGGCCCCATACATCCCCGCTCCGAACCTGCCGCCCCAGCAATGGCGGGCCTATCCGGCCGGCATCGTTGAAATCGGCCATTCGGGGGGCGGTTTTTCCTTCGACAACGAGCTGCCGCGACATCGCCATTACCTGGAACCCTTCGAGCTGGGGTCGCGCCTGGTCAGCAACGCGGAATACCTTGCCTTCGTCAAGGCAGGCGCCTACGACGATCCCGGCCTTTGGCTGGCCGAGGGCTGGGACTGGCTGCGAACCAACGAAATCTCCCACCCTCTGTACTGGCGCCAATCCGAAGAGGGCTGGAGCGAGTTCACCCTGCACGGGCTGGTTCCGCTGGACGGCCCGCGCGCAGCGCGACACTTGTCGTATTTCGAGGCGGACGCCTACGCCCGCTGGGCCGGCGCGCGGCTGCCCACCGAAGCGGAATGGGAAAGCGCCGCCGCGGCGGCCATCAACCCCGCCCCCACGCTGCCGCCAACCGTCGGGCCGGAACTGGACCAGCTATTCGATACCGGCTGGCAATGGACGTCCAGCAGCTACGCCCCCTACCCGGGCTTTCAGCCCGCCAGCGGCGCCGTCGGCGAATACAACGGCAAGTTCATGGTCAACCAGTATGTGTTGCGCGGCGCATCCAGCGCCACGCCCGTCGGCCACAGCCGCCTCAGCTACCGCAATTTCTTTCCCAGCCACGCCCGCTGGCAGTTCACCGGCATCCGGCTGGCCCGTTCGGCCTGACCCTTGAACGCAAACGCGGAGCCGGCGATGCGGCCCGCTGGCTGGCCGCCGAGCGACCCTTTATGCCGGCCACGGCAAACCCGGATCAGTAGAATACGCCGGTCGACAGGTAGCGGTCGCCCCGGTCGCAGACGATGAAGACGATGGTGGCGTTTTCGACGCGCTGTGCGACGCGCAGCGCCGCAACCAGGGCGCCGGCCGACGATATGCCGCCGAAAATGCCCTCTTCGGCGGCCAACCGCCTGGCCATGTCTTCGGCTTCGGTCTGGGTGATGAGCTCGAACGCGTCGACCTGCTCGGGATGGTAGATTTTGGGCTGATAGGCTTCCTGCCATTTGCGGATGCCCGGGATTTGCGACCCTTCGGCCGGCTGCGCGCCCACGACCTGTATGGACGGATTGCGCGAACGCAGGTAAGAGCCCACACCCATGATGGTGCCCGTGGTGCCCATGGCGCTGACGAAATGCGTGATTTCGCCGTCGGTCTGCCGCCACAGCTCGGGTCCCGTGGTTTCGACGTGCGCCCGGGTGTTGTCCGGGTTGGCGAACTGGTCCAGCACCTTGCCCTTGCCCTCGGCCTGCATGGTGAGGGCCAGATCGCGGGCGTATTCCATGCCGCCCTCGCTGGCTTTCGTAAGAATCAGCTGCGCGCCGTAGGCGGTCATGGATGCCCGGCGTTCAACCGAAAGATTGTCGGGCATGATGAGAACCATTTTGTAGCCGCGCACGGCCGCCACCATGGCCAGCGCTATGCCGGTATTGCCGCTGGTGGCTTCGATGAGCGTATCGCCCGGCTTGATCTCGCCCCGCTCTTCGGCGCGGCGGATCATGGAAGCAGCGGCGCGATCCTTGACCGAACCAGCCGGATTGTTGCCCTCGAGCTTGGCCAGTATGACGTTGCCGCGGGCCTCGCCGGCCTGGCCAGGAATTCGCTGCAGGCGAACCAGCGGGGTATCGCCGATGATGTCTTGGATTGTGGAGTATTTTTTCATGAAGAAATCATACACCGAACCGTAACGATCAATGGCCTTCGCGCTGCTCCGATCCATGCCGTACCGTCATGGAAATCTCCGCCGCGGATCCGGACGTTTCATTTCTGTCAGATGCTGTCAAATCCTGTTAATTCAAAAAAAGTCCGATTACACTTTGGTTTTTGTTACTTTTTTCATGGCATGCATCCCCTTTATCCCGTTGCTGTTGTGGAAGACAACCCCAGCCTGCTCGCCGACCTGGTGGAGTTTCTTGGAATGCGGGGATTCGCCGCGCGCGGTTTCGAAAGCGCCGAGGCTTTTTTCGAGGTATGGCCCGCAACGCACTTCGATTTGCTGCTGCTCGACGTAGTGCTGCCGGGAGCAAGCGGCCTGGAAGTCGCGCAACGAGTCCGGGCGCAAAGAAGCATGGATGCACAAGTCGGCATCGTGATGCTGACGGCGCTGGATGCGAACAACGATCACGTCCTCGGGCTGGAATCCGGCGCGGACATGTACCTTTCCAAGCGCAGCTCGCTGGAAGTGATCGAAGCGGCCTGCCACAGCATGCTGCGCCGCCTGAATCGGAGCGAAGCCACCCATCCGCCCGACAACAGCCACGAGCCATGGCGCTTGAACCCCCTGCATTGGCTGCTGAAAGCGCCCGATGATTCCCTGCTTTCCCTTACCCACGCCGAGGTGACGGTACTGTGCGCTTTGTTCAATAAACCCGGGGAAGCCGTCGCGCGCGAAGAACTGCTGGCGCGCATGAACAAAAAAGAAACCCTTTCCAGCCTGCGCAATCTGGACAACACCATCAGCCGCCTGCGGCGCAAAGTGCACATGGCATGCGGCATCGAACTCCCGGTACGCCCAAGCTACGGCCGAGGCTACACCTTCACCGGGGAGTGCGAAACGAACACATGATCCGGTTATTTTTGGCGGCCATCGCGATGGTTTTAACAGCCGCCCCGAGCCTGGCCGCACCGCTGATCCTGACGGCGGACACGCAACACGCGTCGCTGGAAGGCCGGCTTGAACATTTCGCGGACGCCGCCGGCAAGCTGTCCTTCGAAGCGATACGGCGGCAGGACTTCACCCCGCTCCCGGAGTTTCGCAGCCTGGGCTACAACACGGCCGTTCACTGGTTCCGCTTCGAACTGGAAAAGCCGTCGCCGGCGGCGCCCACCCGCTGGGTGCTGACCATTGGCACTCCCGAACTGGAAGAGGTGGATATCTGGGCGGAAAAGCCGGGAGGCGGTTTCCAGCACTATGCGCTCGGCTATCACCGGCCCTACGGCAACCGTCCGCTGCAAACCCGCCTGTTCACCGTGCCCGTCGATGTGCTCGACCACACCCGCGTTTATTTGCGCGTGCACACGAACAATGCCATCAACATCCATGCTGAAATATGGCGGCCCGACGCTTTCGTGGTCGGCGAAACGCGAACCAATTTTCATTGGGGCCTGTACTTCGGCATCTTGCTGATCGCCGTGGTGCTGTACTCGATACTCGGAGCCTGGCTGCGCGATCTCGTCATGGCCGCCTACGCCGGCTATATCGGCTCGCAGATGCTCTTCCAGTTGGGCGTCTCCGGCTATCTGCCCGTCCTGTTTCCGCTCGACTCGCTCTGGATCGTCGACGTATTGCCGCGCACCGGCTGGCTGGGCGGAGCGATAGCCATCGTGCTCATGTGGGGGCGGCTGCTCGACCTGAAACGGAACTACCCGCGCATTCATCGTCTGTACCAGTTCACCATACTTCTCAATCTCGCTCTGTTGCCGTTTGCGTTGATGCCGTTTCTGGTGACCCCGAAGCTCCTGCTCGTCGTGAAGCTGGCGAACTACCTGAACAGCTTGAATTTTTTCATCAGCATGGTGTTGCTGCTGGTATTCTGGCGGCGCAGCCGCCGTATCGAATTGATGGTGTATTTCATTGCCTTCGTCATTCCGGCCGCCGGCACCGCGGTCAACACCGCGGCGAACCTGGGCATGCTTCCCCAGAACGCGGTAACGGTCAACCTGTATCAGATGGCTTCGCTGGTTCACGTGGTGGTCATGAGTTTCGGCCTGGCGCTGCGCCTGCGCCAAGTGCAGCGCGACAAAGCCATGGCCGAACAGGAAGTGTCGGTTTCCACGCAAAGGGCCGAGGAGCAGCGGCGATTCGTCGCCATGCTGTCTCATGAGTTCCGCAACCCCCTGGCCGCCATCGACCGGGCGACGCAGATGATCCAGCTCAAGACGCAAGGCCTGCCGCAGCCGGAAGCCCAGCGCCTCGCGCAAATCCGGGCCAACGTGACCATGCTCTCCGGTTTCGTCGACAACTTCCTGATGACCGAGGCGCTGGATCATGGGGGGCTCGCGCTATCGCGGGAAACCTGCGTGATCCGGGAGGTGATCGAGGCCGCCATCCGCGCCCAAGGCGAGGCGGCGGGCGCGCGCATTCAGTTGAAAGCGTGCCCCCGCGATGCCCGGTTTCTGCTGGATTCAACGCTGATCAGCGCCGCGCTGGGCAACCTGCTGGCCAACGCCTTGCTCTATTCGCCCCCGGAAAGCCAGGTGGAGATCAGCGCAACCCTGGATGCGCCGGGCAAGGGCCTGCGCATCCGGGTCGTGGATCATGGCCCCGGCGTATCCAGCGACGAGCTGGAAAAGCTTGGCACGCCGTATTTCCGCGCCTCTTCGTCGCTAGGCAAAAAAGGCAGCGGCCTGGGTTACCACTTTACCCGGCGCATCGTCGAAGCGCATGACGGCATCCTGACCGCCCGCCCCGCACTGCCGTCGGGGCTGGAAGTGGAGATATTCCTACCCTGAGGACATCCGCCCGCACCGCAGGCCAGGCCGGGTGCGAAACACGGTCGTAGCCGCCCTTCTGCGAGCCGCCGGCCCGGCGTTTCGCCGGAACAGAGAGAAGCGGCGACCCGGAGGCGGGTTTATTTGCCAGCGGTTCGAACCGGCGCCGCGGAGGCGCCGCGGGTGGGAGCCGGCTTGGCTTTGGCTGCGGGATCCGCGCCCTGGCTTGCACCCGAGCCGCCCAACGTCAGCCCCGATGCCTGCAAGGCCGCCGCTTTCTTCGCGCCTATGCCTTTCACGCGCTCGGACAAGTCGTCGAACGACTCGTACTTGCCGCCGCGCGTTCGCTCGTCGACAATGGTTTGCGCGGTTTTGGGGCCGATGCCGCGTACCGAGCGCAATTGTTCGAGCGTGGCGACATTGACATCGACCGCCCCCGCAAGCCCAGGCATAGCCAGCCCCAGACCCAGCAGCAACAGCCACGCGGCCGCCCTGCCTCGGCCGGCACGAACCCCGCCATACCTGGCGGCGCCCCGCCGCAGGCATTTGGACAAGCCGCCTAAAAATGCCGCCGGCCGCCGCGCCGGAACACTGCCTGAGCAGGCCGCCGGCGCAGGCTCAGGGTGCGCGGGAGGCGGCAATGACACCGGCGCGGTCTGCGGCGCGGCCTTGGAAAACGGAAGCGGCGCGCCCTGGCTGTTTTCGGGCAAAGGCCGGGCGACGGTGGGTTCGGTAAACGGATTCATGGCAAGCTCCGGAAAGAGTATGGAACGACATGCCAGGCCTCACGCCTTGTACGGCGCAGCAGCCAGGGCAACCAGACTCCATCTTGAAGCACGCCGCACGAACCGGATAGCCAGCCAACAGGCAAACATCCATCCGTAGAAACACAAGGCCCCGCCAATGGCGGGGCCTTGCCGTGTCGCTTGCAAAGGGCTCAAGGCATCCCGAACCCGCCGGCGCGGGAAGGAGCAGACCCTAGAGGCTGCCCCGCTCGATCAGCGTATTCACATACTCGGCCACGCCGGTCTGCACGTCGCGCATCGGCCGCTCGAAACCGGCGGCCCGCAACTGGGTCAGATCGGCTTCGGTGTGGCTTTGATAGCGCCCCTTGAGATCATCGGGAACCGGAATGTAGCGGATCAATTTTTGCTGCACCAGGTCGGCCAGCGGCAATGCCGGCTGCCCCGTCCGGGCGCGCAGCGTATTGACCACGGTGCTGGCGACGTCGTTGAAAGGCTGGGCGCGGCCCGTGCCGCAATTGAAGATGCCGGAGGTTTCGGGATGGTCGAGAAAATGCAGGTTCACGTTGACGACGTCGTCGATGTGGATGAAATCGCGCATCTGCCCGCCGTTGGCATAGCCGTCCCAGCCGCCGAACAGGCGCACGTGGCCTTCGGCCTGAAACTGGTTCATGTTGTGAAAGGCCACGGAGGCCATCCGGCCCTTGTGCTGTTCGTTGGGGCCGTACACATTGAAGTAGCGCAGGCCCACGACCGGCGCGCTCAAGTCGTTCAGGTGCCGGCGCAGCACCTGGTCGAACAGGAACTTGGAATAGCCGTACACGTTCAGGGGCGATTCATACATAAGGTCTTCGGCATACACAGGCCCCGCACCGTACACCGCCGCCGACGAGGCATACAGCAAGGGGACCCGGGCCGCCTGGCAGTACTGGAAGATTTCCAGCGTAACCCGATAATTATTGTCGAGCATGTAGTGCCCGTCGCGTTCGGTGGTGTCGGAACAGGCCCCCTGATGAAGCACCGCTTCGATGTTGTCGAACTGCCCCTGCTGCAGGCGTTGACGAAAATCGTCCTTGTGCATGTAGTCGGCGATCTTGCCGTCGACCAGATTCAGAAATTTGTCGCCTTGGGTCAGGTCGTCGACCACGAGGATGTCGTCGTAACCCCTTTTGTTGAGGCCGCGAACCAGATTACTGCCGATGAAGCCGGCTCCGCCGGTAACGATGATCATGCCAACTCTCCTGCGGTCACCACCGAGGTGCCCAGCTTGCCTACAACGATGCCGCCGGCGCGATTGGCCCAGTCGACCGCCTCGAACCACGGCAGGCCGGCCGCCCGCATGACGGCCAGTGTGGCCAGCACGGTATCGCCCGCGCCCGAAACGTCGAAGACTTCCTGGGCCTGCGCATCGATGTGATGCCGCCCCTGCGACGTGAATAATGTCATGCCCTGCTCGGATCGGGTGACCAGCAAGGCTTCAAGATGAAGTTCCGCGCGCAGTCGCTGCGCGCGCTCGTCCAGCTCTTCTTCGGTGCGCCAGCGCCCCACGGCATCCTGCATTTCGGAGCGGTTGGGCGTGATGATGGTGGCCCCCGCATAGCGCTTGTACATATGCCCCTTGGGGTCGACCAGAACTGGCACGCCGGCCGCCCGCGCCGCCTGGATGAGAGGCTCGACCCGCGCCAAAGTGCCCTTGGCGTAATCGGACAGCACAACCACCGTATGCGTGGCCAAAAGCTCTTGCACGCCGGCCTGGATGCGGTCGAGGCTGGCGCTTTGCGGGCTTTCCTCGAAATCGATGCGCAACAGCTGCTGCTGGCGCCCCAGCACCCGCATCTTCAGCGTGGTGTGCAGGCTGGAATCGCCGACCAGCCGCGCGGCAATGCCTTCGCCTGCAGCCAGCTCGCCAACCTTGGCGCCCGCCTCGTCTTCGCCGACCACGCCGATCAGCGTGGCCCGGGCCCCCAGGGCAACGATATTGCGCGCCACGTTCGCCGCGCCGCCCAGCCGGTCTTCGCGGCGCGCCACGCGCACCACCGGCACCGGCGCCTCGGGAGAAATGCGTTCGACCTCGCCGAACCAATAGCGATCGAGCATGATGTCGCCGACGACCAGAACATTGACGTCTTTGATGGCTTGGCCTGGAAACGGCTTCATTTGAGCTCCTCGAGACGCAGGGGCTTATAGGTTTCCCAGGAATTGCAGCCCGGGCACTGCCAGTAGAAATGCCGGGCCTCGAAACCGCACACATTGCAGGAATAACGATCCAGGCGCTGGGTATGCTTGTGGATGAGCGAGCGCAGCAGGCTGAGGTCGGCATCGGGCGTGACATTGGGCAATGTGGATCGGTCGCCGGTTGCCAGCTCGATTTCCAGTAGACGATCCAGGCCCAGCAGCGAGGGGTGGGCCCGCAGGGCGTCCCGCGCAAACTCCCAGGCCACGTCGTGCCCCTGTTGTGCGCGCATTTCGCGGAACACCACATTGAAGGTATCCAGCGTAGGGTGGCGCAAGTAATGGTTTTTGAGCGTTGCCAGGCCCTGTTCGGGCCGGCCTATGGCGCGATAGCAGTCGAACAGCTCGCCGGCGACCAGGCCGGCGTATTCGGGCGCGATGGACAGCACGGACTCCAGATAGGCCCGCTGCTGTTCGGGGTTGCTGCGCAGCTTGGCAACGGTGGCGCGCAACATGGCGATGCGCGCTTCGGAAGCCTGCCCCCGCGCCTGGCCGCGCAATGCCGCCGCGGCATTGTCGGCGGCATCCAGGGCCGCCTCGGCCTCCTGCAGATTGGGCGGCTTGGCGCTCAATGCCGTTTGCGCCTGTTCGCATTGATAATGCACCAACTGCGGAACCGGCTCGTCGACCAGCGCGCGCAGCCGCTTGACGGCTTCGATGGCGCGCGGCCAGTCGTGCTCGGATTCGTAGATGCGGATCAGCGCGCGCACCGCCTGAACGGCGAAGCGCGTGTCCAGCACATTCTGGAAAGCCTGTTCGGCGCGATCCAGCATGCCGGCCTTAAGGAAATCCTGAGCGATTTCGTGCTGCGCGTGCTCGCGTTCGGCCTGGGGCAAGTCGGCCCGGGCCAGCAGGCTTTGGTGCACGCGGATGGCGCGTTCCATTTCGCCGCGCCGGCGGAACAGGCTGCCCAGGGCGAAATGCAGCTCGGTGGTTTCGGGATCGAGCTTGGCCACCTCGACGAACGCATCGATGGCGCGGTCGGGTTCTTCGTTGAGAATGAAGTTCAGGCCCTTGAAGTACGAGTCGGGCAAGGCGCGGGTTTCGGACAGCATTTGTCGAATATCGACGCGCGCGGCAATCCAGCCCAGCGCAAACAGCACGGGCACCGCAATCAGCCACCAGGGTTCGAAGTCCACGGATCAGCCTCGGCGATTACAGAGGCGCCAACGGCGCGATGGTTTCGGGCGGGATGACGGATTCGGGCTCCGTCCCGTACTTGCCGGCCTCCTGCAGGCGCTGCATGTCGCGCCGCAGCTTGCGCAATTCGCGGCGCCGGCGCCAGCTTGCCGGAAACACGGCCAGCAATGTAAACACGATGCCCACGACAAACGCCGCCAGCATGACCACGATGAGCGGCACGCCCGCGATGATGTGATCGGCGTAGAAACGGACGTCGACCGGATCGGTGTTTTTAAGGGCAAACAATAAAACCAGCACAAAGACCAGCAACCTTAATGCCCAGACCAGGTAGCGCATGACAGAAACTCCAATTGATCAGGAATGAGGTAATTGTAAGGGGAATCGCCGCCCTCTCCGCGAATCGGCGCAAACATTTTCGATCCACGCCCCATAAGCAAACAGGCCTCCCGGAAAAACCGGGAGGCCTGCCTGAAACGACATGGCAATGTTAGCCTTCAGCCGTGCATGAAACGAGGGTCGGCGGGCGGCAACTCGAAGCCGGACTCGGATACCGTGTCGGCAGCCGTGTTGACTCCGGCGTCGAACGCCGCATCGACCCGCTCGCGCAATTCCTTGCCGGCCTTGAAATGAGGCACCCGCTTGCCGGGCACCATGACTTTCTCGCCGGACTTGGGATTACGCCCCACGCGCGGTGAACGCTCGGATAACGAAAAGCTGCCAAAACCGCGGATCTCGATGCGCTGACCATTGGCCAGGGCCTGGGTCATGGCATCGAGCACCGTCTTGACGGCGATATCGGTATCGCGCACGGCCAGTTGCGGGTAGCGACTGGCCAGAATTGCGATCAGTTCTGACTTAGTCACACCAATTAACCGTCGTCGCGCTGCTGATCCAGCTTGGCTTTGAGCAGTGCACCCAGGTTGGTGGTGCCCGACGAAGCGCTGGCATCGGACATGCGCTGGATGGTGTCGGCGGTTTCGGCATTGTCGCGGGCCTTGATGGACAACTGGATCGAACGCGTCTTGCGGTCGATGTTGATGATCATGGCTTCGATGTTTTCGCCGGCCTTCAGAACGGTCGTTGCGTCTTCGACGCGGCCCGAGGAAATTTCGGAAGCGCGCAGGTAGCCTTCGACGTCCAGCGACAGCGTTACCACCGCGCCCTTGGCCTCGACGGACTTGATGACGCCCGGAACCACGGCGCCCTTGTCGTACGTGGCGACGAAGTTGTTGAAGGGGTCGCCTTCAAGCTGCTTGATGCCCAGCGAGATGCGTTCCTTGTCGGTGTCGATAC
>JBEBXF010000043.1:0-13254 GCA_040391725.1 Eoetvoesiella caeni
GCCTTCCAACGCGTGGACGTGGTCATCAACAATGCGGGAACCGGTGCGCAGATCGTGCGGCCGAACTTCATATCGCAGCCTCTCAATAGTTGGGACATTCCGCCGGAAAAATGGCGCCGCATCATGGATGTCAATGCAATCGGGCCCTTCATGCTGTCGCGGGCGGCCATTCCCCATATGCTGAAAAATGGCTGGGGGCGCATCATCAATGTATCGACGACCTGGGAAACCATGCTGAGGCCGGGATTCGCGTCGTACGGTCCTTCCAAGGCGGCGCTGGAGTCCATGTCGGCGGGCATGGCCAAAGAACTGGAGGGGTCGGGAGTCACCGTCAATACCATAATCCCCGGGGGACCGGTCGATACCGCGCAGGTGCCGGCGGACATAGGCGTGCCGCGGGAAAGCTTGCTGCGTCCCGATGTCATGGTGCCGGCCATTCTATGGTTGGCCAGCGATGCATCGGCCGAAATCACCAGCACACGCTTCACGGCGGCGTACTGGTCGCAAGACGCGGAGTTGAGCGATAACCTGCGCCATGCCACCGAGCCCGTGGCATGGCCGCAGTTGGTAAAGACCATAGTCATGGCGGAGCGCGGGAACTTATCCTGAAGATATCCCTGTCCGGGACGGCCGTAACGGGTCGAGTAGATGAATCAGTTGCTGCAAGGAGCATAGGTGTGAACAAATCGGTGTTGATCAAGGCAAAGGACGGTGGGGAGTTCTCCGCGTATGCGGCGTATCCGCGTTCCGGCAGCGGCCCGGCGCTAATCCTTTTGCAATACATATTTGGTGTCAACAAAGTCATGCGGGATCTGGCCGATGATTATGCGGCCCAAGGCTACTTTGTGATCGTGCCCGATTTATTCTGGCGTCAGGAGCCGAATGTGCGCCTGGCCGACGATCCCTCGAAGGCCACGCCCGAAGAACAGAAGAAAGCCATGGCCCTGAACGATGGGTTCGACGACGTCCTGGCCTTGTCCGACCTGGTCGCGGTGCGTGAGTTCGCCGGCGCCGATCCAGCCTGCTCGGGCAAGGTCGGCGTCCTTGGATTCTGTCTTGGCGGGCGCATGAGCTACAGGATGGCCGCTCATGTACCTGTGGATTGCGCGGTCAGCTATTACGGCGTCAATCTGGAAAAGCACTTGGCCGAGGGCCGGCAGATTGCTTGCCCAACGCTGATGCATATGGCCGGCCAGGATTTTCTGGTGCCTGAGCAAACGCGTAAATCCATATGCGATGCGTTGGCCGGCAATAAAAACATCGATATTGAAATCTATTCAGGTGTGAATCATGCATTTGCGCTGGCCGGCGGAGCCAATTACTCAAGGGGTGCAGCCGAACTGGCGAATCGGCGTTCTGATGAGTTCCTGAGGAAATACCTACAACTCGCCGCATAAAAAGCAGGAAGACGGATGGACGCATCCGGTTGTGGCCAGGGCGTAGATCCGGCGCATACCATCGAAGGAAGAGACATGAACGAAGTTGGCATCAGTTTTAACTCGGTCAGGCAGTATTTCATCTTGCGCGACAAAAGCGGCGCCCATGCCGTGGAAGCGCTGGGCGGGGTGTCGCTGGACATCGGCCGATCCGAGTTCATTGCGCTGGTGGGCCCCAGCGGTTGCGGCAAGACGACCTTGTTGAATATCGCCGCCGGCCTGGTCAGCCCGCAAGGGGGCACGACGCTCCTCAATGGCAAGCCTCCGGCTGCGGGCCGGGGCGACGTCGCGTATATGTTGGCGCGTGACGCCATGCTGCCGTGGCGCACGGCAATCCGCAATGTCGAATACGGGCTGGAGCTGCGCGGCGTCGGCAAAGCGGAGCGGCAGGAGCGCGCCAAAGAGCTTTTGCATGCTGTGGGCTTGGGCCGATACGAAAACGCGTATCGATCCGAATTGTCCCACGGCATGCGCCAAAGGGTGGCCTTGGCGCGTACCTTCGCGCTGAAGTCCGAGATCCTTCTCATGGACGAGCCGTACGGCGCTTTGGATATCCACTTGAAGATTCAATTGGGCGAATTGCTGCTGCAGTTATGGGACAAGGACAGACGTACGGTCATGTTCGTCACGCACGACCTGCACGAAGCCATATCGCTGGCCGATCGCGTGGTGGTGATGTGCCCGAATCCGGGGCGCGTCATCGCCGACGTCGAAATACCTCTTGAACGTCCGCGTTCGTTGAACGAGCTGCAGACGAATCCCGAATACCACAAGCTATATAGCCAGATCTGGAGCTTGATGAATCATGGACATTAGCCACCCGCGGAATCACGCTATGCAAGACTTGAACAAACAAAGCTGGTTGCAGCAGGAAACCCGGAAACAGGTCGTCGAAAAGCAGCGCTACACCCTGTCGGTCTGGGTCTGGAGAATCGCCGTCGTCGTCGTGTTGCTGGGAATTTGGCAATACGCGGCCGATGCCGGGTGGGTCAATAAATTCTTCATAAGCAGCCCTTCGGATGTCGGGGCCTTTCTGTTCAACAATCTGTACAAGGCGGCGTTCTGGGCCGACGTATGGATAACGGTTCAGGAAACGCTATGGGGTTTTGCCATAGCCGGCATCCTGGGAGTATTGGTGGCTTTTGTGCTGGTGCAAAGCAAGCTGCTCAGGGATGTGCTGGATCCTATCCTCAATTTCCTGAACAGCTTGCCTCGCGTCGCATTCGCGCCATTGTTCGTGGCGTTCTTTGGCTTGGGCATGATGTCCAAGATCGTGCTGGCATTCAGCCTCTGTTTTTTCATTGTGCTCAATGGCGCTTTGACCGGCCTGGGCAGTATCGATCCCGACCTCAGGCTGTTGACGCGCCAGCTGGGCGCCAACAGGGTCCAGTATTTCGTGAAGCTGGTCGTGCCCAATGCACTGCCCAGTATTTTCGCCGCCCTGCGCTTGTCCCTGATTTACGGATTCCTGGCTGTCGTGGTGGGGGAGATGATAGGTTCGAACCGCGGCCTTGGCCAGCAGATCGCCTACTACTCGGGCGTGCTGCGCACCGACGCGGTTTTTGCCCTGTTGTTCGTGTTGGGGGTGATTGCCACGGTGGCGGTCGAGCTGTTACGCAAAATCGAATCGTATCTATTGCGTTGGCAGTAAACCCGGGAATGGCGAATACATCGATGTATTGCGTGATATGACATTGCAACTTTCCGGTTTCACCGAGGGCATGACCAGCGGAATCAGCTCGACGCTTAAAGAGCAATCCCGGCTGCCTTTATCGCTGAGGGTCACGTATACCTTGCGGGCCCGGCTCGAGCGGGGCGAGTGGCCGGTGGGCTCCTGCATTCCCGCCTTGCACGAATTGGCGATCGAATACGGTGTGTCGCGCGCTACTGTACGCGCGGCGCTGGACGAGTTGGCCCGGGAGGGCCTGATCGAACGCATCCGCGGCAAAGGTACTTTCGTGATTGGCGATGCGTCCAAAGGTCACTGGCTGATGTTGCCTACCGATTGGGATTCATTGGTCGGGCATATCGAACAATTGAATGTGGAGTTCACCGAGCTGGGTTCGGGAAGTGGAGCCTTGCCCGAGCAATTGGTCGGCGCTCGTCAGGCAGGGATTTTCTGGTGGGCGACGCGCGTGAACTGGTCCGACGGTGTTCCGTACAGCATCAGCACGGTCCATGTGGCTGAACGGCTGGTAGCGCAAAAGAGGGCCGAGTTCGAGTCGAAGCCTGTATTGCCCGCTCTCCGGCTTCATTTTTCGCATGAGCTGCATTCTGCCGAACAAACCCTTACTGTGCGGGTCGCCGATGCCATGGCGGCAAAGCAGTTGCGCATCGATATCGGAATGCCGGTTGTACGGGTCGTGCGGGTGGCCAGGAATGCCCGGGCCGAGATCGTGTACGCGGCTCGTGTTCTGTACCCGGCCAAGTACCTTTGCATCCGGAACGAGTTCACGCTCCTCGAGCGTGGCGGCGACCGGCCCGACGCCGGGCTTGGGCGGTGACCGCGTCGGATTGATCAAGGGGGTGTTTCATATTTTCATCGAAGTTCGATTTCTAAGGTCTTAAAAACCGAATTTTATTATTTACTAAGCGAAAACTACCGAGACGTCATTGAGCAAGCAGCAGGCCGCCCTCATGAAAGGCTTGCCGTGACGCTGAGTCGCATTGGCAGTTTCTTATCGGCATTCAATTGTGCAAGGAGCTTTATCTTGAAAATCACCATGCTTGGAACAGGCGCGGCGCTACCCGACCCGGATCGGGCTCAATCCTCCATTCTCGTTACGCTGGACAACGGAAAAAATTATCTGTTCGACTGCGGCGAGGGATCCACCCGCCAGATGGTCAAGGCCAATATCAACCCGGCCGATGTGCCGTGGGTGTTCTTGAGCCATCTGCATTACGACCATGTCTGCGGCCTGCCGTTCTTCGTGCTGTCCAGTTGGGTCTTCAACCGCGAAGGAAAACTCAAGGTGTTCGGCCCTCGCGGTATTCAGGATTTTGTCGACCATTCCTTCGAGAACGGCGCCTTCCGCATCGATATCCAGGCTCGCGCCTCCTATCCCACGCGCCGGAAAAATATTCAGGCGGTGCGCCCCGAAGTGATGGAAGTGGCGCCGGGCCTCATGTACGAAGACGAGGATGTAAAGGTCTACATTGATTTGGTCGATCACATCCCCACCGAAATCACGGACTGCTTCGGCATCCGCTTCGAGGCTGAGGGCAAGGTCGTCGCCTTCAGCGGCGATACGGCGCCGTGCGAATCCATGATCCGTCTTGCTCAGGACGCCGATTTGTTGATCCACGAATGCACATTTCCGGAGTCCTTCCTGGAGCATCGCGCCAAGTCCGGCGTCGGCACCTACGCGCATACCAGCCCGCTGCAGTTGGGCGAGATCGCGGCCAAGGCCCAGGTGAAAAGCCTGGTGGCCACGCATTTCGGCCATTACGATTCAACCAGCCCCGTCATCAAGCGTGCGGCCAAGAATCACCTGCCCGTCGATTTGATGGGGCCGGAGAGGTTGGACGAAGTGGCGCGCGACATCCGCAAAAGCTACAAGGGCGAACTCAGGCTTGCGCAGGATTTGATGCGCATCGACTTGTGAACCCCGTGCCGGGTATGCGCGTCTATCGCGCATTTGCCTCTATGCAATCGTGACGGATCCGCGTGGCAGTGCTGATTGGCAACCGTTCAGGACATGCCGCCGCTGGCGGCGATGATCTGTGCCGTTACCCAATGCGCATCGTCCGACAGTACCATCATGACGGAATCGGCGATGTCCTGGGCGTCTGCTAGACGTCCCATGGGGGCGATGCCTTTCAGATATTCGATCCGCTCGGGTGTGACTCCGTAAATACCGACGCCTTCGGTCATGGTCAGGCCTGGGGCAATGCAGTTTACCGTAACGAACCTGTGCCCGACTTCCTTGGCTAGTGTTTTGCAGTAGATCTCCACCGCGGCTTTGGCGCCGGCATACGCCGCAACGCCTGGATAGGGCGCATGAACGGTGGTCGAAGAGATCCCGACGATCCGGCCATGGTCAAGCACTCTCCGGCCGGCCTCTTTCATGACGAAGAACATGCTTTTGGCGGTAAGGGAAATGGTTTGATCCCAAAGCGCCTCGTCGATTTCTTCGATTTTGTGAAAGCCGCCTGTTCCGCCCACATTGGATACGACGAAATGCAAAGGTCCATGCCGGGATTCGGCCTCGTCGAAGAGTCGGCGGATGTCGTCGAGCGAACGGACGTCGGCGCACACCGCGCTGGCGGTACCTCCACTTGCACGGATTGAATTGACCGCTTGATCCGCAAGCTCACGCATTTGTGCATGGGGATAGTTCAAGGTAACGGCTGCGCCGCGCGCCGCCAGTGTCTTTGCGATGGCAAAGCCGATGCCTTGGGTGGAGCCGGTAACCAGCGCGTGCTTGCCGAGGAATTGCTGTTCCATGTGATTTGACCGCCAAAAATAGAGATCGAACTCAGATCAGCTCGACCACGGCTTCGATTTCGATCGGCATGCCGAACGGCAGCGATACAAAACCTACCGCGCATCGAGCATGAACCCCCGCTTCGCCAAAAATGGAGGTCAATAAATCCGAGGCTCCATCCAGCACTTCAGGTTGGCGTTCGAAGTCAGGGGTACAGTTGATCATGCCGTATACACGCACGATGCGCCTGACGCGGCTGAGCTCGCCAATTTCGCCCTTCAATGTGCTCAACGCACTGATTATGGTCGTACGGGCAGCCGCTTTGCCCTCCTCGATCGAGATATCCTTGCCTAGCTTGCCCCTATGAGTTTGCTGGGCCCCATTGAAAGGCCCGTGTCCCGCCACATACACCAGCTTGTCTGCGGTGCTGACAGCGCCCACGTAGTTGCCGACGGGTTTGCGTCGCTGGGGCAATTGGTATCCCATCTCCGCCAGCCGCTCTTCTGGTGTGCCCCCCTTCAGGGTTTTAAATCTGTCAATGGACATGTGAATTCTCCTCGTTTCAAAAACCCAAAAGGTCAATCTGTAAGATGCCGCTATTTCTGCATGCCATGCTCAAGCGCATACTCCACCGCCCTCTTCGCCATAATCGTGCATAGCCTGGATCGATACGCGGCGCTTGCGTGCAGATCCTCGCTAAGCTGAAATGCTTCGGGGTTGAGGCTGATGGGGTCGAGCGATGCCGTGCGGAATGCCGCCGTCAGCGCCTGTTCCATTTCAGGGATGCGGAAAACATGCGATCCGGCGCCGGTCGCGGCGACACGCACGTATCCGGGAAATTCGGCCACGAAAACCCCGGTCAGGGCGAAGCCCGACGCGGGGCTCGGAAACTTGGCATAGCCGGCCCGAATCGGGTCGGGAATGGAAAACGCCAGAATCAATTCACCTTCTTCCAGGGCTGTCGTGTACATATCGACAAAGAAATCGTCGGCTTGAATGGAGCGCCGATTGGTAATGACGGTCACGCCCAAGGCCATGATTGCGGAGGGATAGTCGGCGGCCGGATCGTTATTGGCAACCGAACCGCCGATCGTGCCCTGATGGCGAACCTGGCGATCGCCTATACCCGATGCCAGACTTGCCAGCGCGGGGTTATGCGTACGAACGAGCGATGAGCGGCTGACTTCCGCATGCCGGCACATTGCGCCGATTCGCAGCCCTTGGCCGTCCTGGACAATGCCTTTCAGTTCTTCGATCGCCTGGAGGTCGATTAAATCGGTTGGCGCGGCCAGGCGCAGCTTCATGGCCTGGATCAGTGTTTGCCCTCCGGCCAGAAACTTGCCGTCGGGCAGCCGGCTTATCAGTTCGAGCGCTTCGGCGAGCTTTTGCGGGCGATGGTAATTGCATGGATATGTGTACATATCAGGATTCCTCCCGCTGTTGCTGGAGATACTTCCCGCCAAGCTCGATCGCGTCGAGAATGCTGTCATAGCCCGTGCAGCGGCAGAGATTGCCGCCTATGCTGGCTGCTATTTCCTTGCGGCTGATCCCGGGCCGTTCTTCCACAAGGTCGACAGCCGTCATAATCATGCCGGGGGTACAGTACCCGCATTGCAGTGCGAAGCATTCGTTGAATGCCTGCTGCATGGGATGCAATGGTTCGTTCTCGCTGGCGAGGCTTTCGATGGTCTGAATCTCTCCGCCGTTTGCCTGCGCCGCCAGTATCGAACAGGATTTGATGGCGTGGCCGTTGAGGCGTACGGTGCATGCTCCGCATTGAGCCGTGTCGCAGCCTATATGCGTGCCGGTCAATCCAAAATGATTGCGCAGTGCCGTCACCAGCAAGGTTCGGTCTTCCACTTCCGCTTCGCGGCGCACTCCGTTCACATTTATTGAAAGCTTCAACATGATCAAATACCTGTCTATTTGGATCGATCGGCGCCGGGGCTTGTTAACCTTGCGGTGCGAGTGGGCATCCAACCCGCACCGGGGCGCCGCGCATCAACGATTGACAACCTGATTCCACTGGTCGATGATTTTCGACCGGTTTTGGTTCATGTAATCGACATCGATCTTGTTCAGTTTGCTGGCTGTCGGGCATGCAGCCTCGGCATCCGCGGGTACCTTTGCTTTCGTGTTCGCCGGCCTCAGGTGATTCAACTGGGCATACATTTCCTGGCTTGGCACACTAAGCGCGTGGTTGATGAATTTATCGGCGACCTTGCCGCCGTCCGGCCCGTTCTTGACCTTGGCCAGCAGCAGAGGCGCGTAATAGGCGCCTTCTTTGGGCGCGACAAATCGCAGATCCTTGAGGTCGGGATCGGTCGCCAGGGTAAGCGCATTGCCGCTGTGATAGGGAGTTACCCAGATTTCGCCGGTTTTCAGCCACCCTACCGCTATGTTCTCGCTATCCCAAAGGCCTGGGCCGGAAGTGCGGATCTGGCGATACAACTCCATGCCCTTTTGAGGGTTTTCGATACTGCCGCCCTGGGTTCTGGCCAGGGCGTCCAGCACGTTGAAGACCATGGAATATGCGACGTTGGGCGCGGAAACATGGCCTTTGAGGTCATCGCGCAGCAGATCGCTCCATGATGTGATCGGCTTTTTGACGTATTTTGCGTTGTACAGGATTCCCTGGCATCCGTATCCATAAGCGACCCCCGTATTGCCCTTGGCAAGAACAGCCGGGTCGATATCGGCGAGTTCGGGGATTTCCTTGGCGTTCAGTGGATCGAGCAGGCCGGCGGCCGCAACCAGAGGCAAGGTCAGGTCGGTGAAGGTAACCACATCCTCTTTGGGATGCGCGCGGTTTGCCTGCATCCGCGTGAAGCGTGCGCTATCCCATGATTCGACATACTTGACGGTTGTGCCTTTATCGAAGGTTTCGATAAAGGCTTTATTCATGTTGGCGCCAATGGTTCCCGGGTACCCGCTGAAATTCAGCGTTTCCGCGTGGACGGCAAATGCGGCTCCAGTCAACACAACACCGAGTCCCGCGCTTCGACAAATACTATGTATAAGTTGATTCATGTTTACTCCCCCTACGGTTGGACGACAAGCTAATTGCTACGGCATGTTTGGATGTGGGATGGCCTTAGGCAGAGCTTCCGCCAATATTTTTCAGCAGGCCTAGCTTTTGCAACCCGACGGCAAGCACCAGGCCGAAAACGACCAGAGCCGTCGATACCGCGGTAACCACCGGATCGTTGGCGTCGTACACGTATTTGTACAGTGCGACCGGTAGCGTGGTTTGCTCTGTCTGGGTCACGAACAAGCTGATGGTGAATTGATCGAAGGAAACAATGAATGCGAAGATTGCGCCCGACGTCAGGCCGGGAACCAGCCCGCTCAGTATGACGCTGCGGAAAGTGCGCCATGACGAGGCGCCAAGCAGTTCGGATGCTTCTTCCAGATGTGGCTTGATTTCCGTTGCGCTGATATATACCGCGCGGAACATGAACGGAAATACCAGCAGGGTGTGCGAGGCGAGCAGGCCGATTGCTGTGTCGATGAATCCGTACTTCAGAAAAAAATAAAGCAGGCCGATCCCGATAATGAGCGAAGGTACGATAAGCGGTGTAAGCAGAATGAATTCCGCGGCGCGCTTCCAGATGGATGCCTTTGCGCGGCGCAGGCCCAACGCCGCCGGAATGGCGAACACGGCTGAAAGAGCGGTGGAGCCAACCGCCAGCCAGATGCTGCGCATGGCGGGCCCGCCAAACTGGCCCAGTTCCCATGCGGCCCGGTACCAGCGGAAAGAGAATCCCGTCGGCGGGAACTCAAAATAGGATTTGTTGCTGAAGCTGAACAAAACGACAATCACCAGTGGCGCAAGCAAAAAGGCATAAATCAGCGTCACGACAATGGAAAACCCAGTGCTATTGGTGCTTTTCATTCGGCATGCCTCCTGGAGAGCGATTGGGTCAGGCGCGCCTGCAAGGCATAAACGCCCGCCGACAGAGCCAGCAGAACCATGGCCAGGGCAATGGCGCGGGGCAGATTGAACACCACCAGAGCATCCATGTAGACCGAGATGGACAGATATTGGATTGCGGTGCCGCCTAGCATCAGCGGTGTTACGAACGCTCCCAGCATCAGGCTGAAAACGAGAATGCCGCCGGCCAGAAGGCCTGGCATGGCCAGGGGCAAATCGATGGACAGGAACCGTTGGACGCTTCCCGCTCCGAGGATTTCCGCCGACTCACGCAGTCTGTTGTCGATGGCGCTGAGGGATGTTGCGATGGACAGGATCATGAATGGCAGGAAAACCTGCGTGCTGCCGATGATCATTCCCAAATAGTTGCCGGACATATCCAGGGGCGAACTCGTCAGCCCCAGCATGTGCAGCACTGTGTTGATCACCCCTTTGCGGCCCAGTATCAGCAGCCAGCCGTATGTCCGAACCACCGTGTTGACGAGCAAGGGTGCGGCAATCAGGAAGAAAAGCACCGGCCGGATTTTTTGGGATGCTCGGTTCAAATGGTAGGCGACCGGATATCCGAGAATTGCGCATAGCAACGTGATGAGCGCGGCAGCCCCCAACGTCTTGGCGTAAATTTCCCAGTATATGGAGGTCAACAACACCGACTTGTAATTGTCCAGTGTCCAGCCTTCGAGGATCCGGCCCATTTCCGCAGGATGAAAGCTTGCCTGTACGAGTTCCACAAGCGGAACGGCCAGCAATAAAAATATCAGTGCGAATGCCGGCAGCAAGAAAACGGCCGCCCTGGCTGCTTTGCTGTAGTGATTGGTTTGATTGCGCATGGGCTGCTCATTGTGCGGCGAAGGCCACCGGACCCTCGGCGATTTCTACCCACACGTCCCCTCCCGGCTTCACGGCCTGGGGAGGAACACCCAGCAATCGAGCCTTGAGCACGATTTCGGTGTCCAGCAAAATCTGCACAATGGACGATCCCCCCGCAAAATGGATGTCCTGAATCCGGGCCAGGTAGGCATCGGGCGCTGCCTGATAATGCAGCTTGACGTGCTCGGGCCGAACCGCCAGCATGAACGGGCCGCTCGGCGCATTGGGAACCCTGATGCGGTAATTGGTTTTTTCGATGCGGCTCATGCCTTCGACGCTATCTCGATTGCACCGCAACATCGAAACGTCACCGACAAAGTCGGCAACGAACGCGGTGGAAGGGCGTTCATAAATCGTGTGGGTGCTGTCCAGTTGTTCGATCCGTCCATTACGCAGGACGGCGATCCGGTCGGACATGAATAGCGCTTCGTCCTGGTCGTGCGTGACGAACAAGAAGGTGGTGCCGGTCTGTTTGTGTATGCGCTTGAGCTCGATCTGCAGCTGTTTGCGCAGCTTGAGATCCAGCGCGCCCAGCGGTTCGTCGAGCATTAGGACATCGGGCGAGGTGGCCAGCGCGCGCGCCAGCGCGACGCGTTGCTGTTGCCCTCCCGACAACTGGTTCGGATAGCGTTGACCGATGTGCGGAAGCTGAATCATATCCAGCATTTCCGCGACTCTTTGCTTCATTTTGCTGGATCGCCAGCCTTTGACCTTGAGTCCATACTGGATGTTCTCGTCGATGGTCATGTGGGGAAAAAGAGAGTACTGCTGAAATACCATCCCGACATTGCGCCTGCGGGGCGGCTCGTGCGTCACGTCGCGGCCGTCTATATGCACCGTACCGCTGTCGCATTCTTCCAGGCCTGCGATGATGCGCATGAGCGTGGTTTTTCCCGAGCCGCTACTGCCTAGTAGCGTCAGGAATTCTCCTGCTTGAACGGCGAGATCAATATTGTCGTTGACCGTTACGTCGCCGTAGGTTTTGGTAATCCCTCGGACGGAAATCTTGGGTTGTTCTGTCATCTTTGGACACCGCGTAGCTGAAGTTTGAAAGTCGACCCGCCATACCTGCTTAATTGCGGAATTCACCGGCAAACACGCGTTGCCCCGTTGCTTTCATCTGGCGCTTGTCCTCGGCCGGATCGGCGACCGGCGGACAGGCGACAACTGCGTTCTGCGTATAAGTGCGGATGATCTCGCCTTCCGCACGCCGGCTGCCCAATGGCGCTCGGCCTTGCTTCACGTCTTCGATACCGGTTTTCAGCATGCGGCGGAACATGGCCACGCCGCGATCGCTGCTTGCCAGGTGTTCGCGAGCCCGAGCATGGACGGTGCCCTGAGAGACTTGCGCGTCGTAGTCGCCAGGCGCGCGCTGGCGTTCTTCCATGGGCCGATCCCCCAACATGCCGAAATGCAGCTTGGCCACCATTTCGTCGTCAAACTGCATTTCGTCGGACTCGATAAGCCAGCCTAGCTCCATGAAGCTGGTGTCGTCGATGGGGGTGGCCCAATGCAGCAGATAAGGTGCGCCGTAACGTTTTTCCTTTTTGCCGTCTTCATTGACGGAGGCGACGAGATGGATGTTGGGCATTACCAGGTCGTGGACACGCACCCATACGTTGTTGCCGATGCGGCGGCTGGCAATGTACACAACGCCTATTGGCGTTTCCTCGTAGTCGAGCTCGGGCAGGATGCCGAATTCGGACGTGAACTGCGTTCCGCTGGCTATGGTGTGCAAATAGGACGTATGCACGGGATCCATGGCGTTTTCTTTGACCTGAACCCAGTTGCATGGCCATACGTATTTCTGGCCGGGAGTCCAACCCGCCGGAATCAGCTTCTGGCCGGGTTCGAGGTTGGCGATGACGTCGAACACCGGTAGGGGAGGCATTTCGTCCATTGGACCCATGTAGGCGAATATCAGCCCTTCGTATTCGCGCACAGGATACGCACCGTGGCTGAGTTTGCCTGTGTTGTAGGGAGAGTCCGGCGACTCGGCGGGAGCCTCGAGAACGCGCCCATCCACGCCGATCAGCCATCCGTGATAGCAACAACGGATGCCGCCGCTATCCGGAATGCCGAATTCCAGCGAGGCGCCGCGGTGCGGGCAATGGGGCCGAACCAAGCCCAGCTCGCCACTTTTTGCGCGGAACAGAACCAGATCTTCATCGAGAATCTTGATGCGCTTGGGCACATCGCCTAATTCACTGGACTTTTCGATGGGATGCCAGAACCTGCGTAGATATTCTCCCCCTGGCGTTCCCGGCCCGACTTGCGCGTAATCGGGGACTTCGGTGAGCGTTTCTTCGCGCAGCATATAGCCGCTATAAGACGTGGCAGCCTTGGCTTGTGACATTTTGCCTCACTCCTTAGGGGGTTTATTTTTATTGATCGGATAAACCGTTTAACGGATTGGAAAAGATTATAGTGATGTTTTTATGCTGTCAAGCGGTTTATCCGATAATTAATTACTGGGAGTATCCGGGGGAAATCCTTTTTCCATAGGGATAAAGCTAGAGCATTAATTTTAAGATTGACGCATTTATCTGATAATAGGATAAGTGATTGGAATTCTGTGTATGTGCAA
>JBEBXF010000044.1:0-13114 GCA_040391725.1 Eoetvoesiella caeni
CCGAAGCCGTGCCCGAATGGAACTTCAGCCTGCGCGGCATGAGCGACCGCCAGCTGCTGGCGGCCGCCGAAATGGCCCGGCAGGAGCAAATTTACGATCGGGTCGTCAACACCTCGTTGAAGACGACGTCGGAAATCGATTTCAGCCAGCGCTTCATTGCGCCGTTCGAGGGACGGGTGGCCGCAAAAGCCCGCCAGATCGATCTGGATCCGGCCTGGGTCTACGGCCTAATCCGGCAAGAGTCGCGGTTCATTACCGATGCACGGTCCCACGTGGGCGCGTCGGGCCTTATGCAGCTTATGCCCGCCACCGCGCGCTGGGTGGCTCGCAAGCTCGGCATGAAAGATTTCTCCGCCTCGTCGGTCAACGATTTCGACACGAACACCATACTGGGCACCAATTACCTGAGCATGGTGCTCAACAAGCTGGATGGTTCGCAGGTGCTGGCCACGGCGGGCTACAACGCCGGGCCCAGGCGGCCTGTTCAATGGCGCTCCACGCTTGGCGGCCCGGTCGAGGGCGCCATTTTCGCCGAAACCATCCCATTTACCGAAACGCGGCTTTACGTCAAGCACGTGCTGTCCAATGCGGTGTACTACGCCATATTGTTCAGCGGCAAGCCGCAGTCGCTGAAAGCGCGGCTGGGAACCATCTCTCCCGAGCCGGCGACCAGTGTTGCGTTGCCTTAGGGCCTGTTGACGCATAGTAAGGAGTCGCAGTGGAGCAGGAACTGGCTGAACGCAAGGCGCCCATGCCGAACAGGAGGCTGCATGAATAACGCCCAAGCGGCTGCCGATGCGGCCACCGCCGGTCTCGACGTCTATGTGGTCGGGGGCGCGGTGCGCGACGACTTGCTGGGCCTGCCGGCGGGCGACCGCGATTGGGTGGTGGTGGGCGCCACGCCCGAGGCCATGGCGGCGCGCGGCTTTATTCCGGTGGGCGGCGACTTCCCGGTTTTTCTGCACCCGCAAACCAAGGAAGAGTACGCCCTGGCCCGCACCGAGCGTAAGTCGGGGCGCGGCTACAAGGGGTTCACGTTCTATACCGGCGCCGATGTCACCCTGGAACAAGACCTGACGCGGCGCGACCTTACCGTCAACGCCATCGCGCGTTCGCTCGATGGGCGCCTGATCGATCCCCTGGATGGACAGGCCGATGTGCGCGCCAAGGTATTGCGGCATGTCGGCGATGCCTTTGTCGAAGATCCCGTGCGCCTGTTGCGCCTGGCCCGCTTTGCCGCGCGCTTCCACGATTTTTCCATCGCGCCCGAAACCATGGCGCTGGCGCGCCGCCTGGTCGAAGAGGGTGAGGTGGATGCCCTGGTGCCCGAGCGTGTCTGGCGCGAAGTGGCCAAGGGGCTGGATGCCGCGCGGCCCGGCCGCATGTTCGAGGTGCTGCGGGATTCGGGAGCCTTGCCGCGCGTCATGCCCGGCCTGGTGTTCAACGATGATATTGCACGATACCTGGCGTGCGCCGTGCGGCGCGGCCTGAGCCTGGCGGCGCGCTTTGCGCTATTGTGCGTGGCTTCGGCCGAGCCCGAGCCGATAGGCCGGCATGTGCGCGCGCCCAGCGAGTGCATCGAGTACGCAAGGCTGCTGCCGCAAGTGGTGGCGGCCTTGCGTGTCGGGACGGATGCGCGGGGCGCGGATGCCGGCGAGGTGGAGCCTTCGCAGGCGGCCCAGGCCAGGCTGGATCTGATCGAACGTTGCGACGGCTTGCGCAAGCCGGATCGTTTTCTTGGCCTGATCGAGGCTGCGCAGTGCGTGCTGGAAGGTGTGGACGCCCAGGCCTGGAGCCGGCGCCTGCAGGTTGTGCGCGGCATCGATGCGGGCGCAATTGTCAAAGCCTGCAAGGGCGGGCCCGAGCAAATCAAGACGGCCTTGAAAGAGGCCAGGCTGAAGGCGCTGGCGGAAAGTGCGCTGCTTGGCTGATTCGGGTACCTAGCTTCGGCGCTATGGCTGTTGTTTCAGGCCGCCCCGCATTGCTGAGAGACGTGTAGCGCGAATTTGCGCAATTCCGTGGCGGGCTGGCCCTGGGCCGATACGTCGAGCTGGTTGCTTGGGCCTATGACGTTGATCGAGGCGATCAGCGACCCGCGATGGTCGAGGAGCGGCACGGCCACCGAACCGAAGCCGGGCAGCTTGCTTTCGCGAACCGACGCGCAGCCGTTGCTCCGGACTTCCTTCAATATTTTTTCCACGTCGGGTTTGGCGGCTCCTGTGCGCTTGTATTCGGCCAGTTCGCGGGCCAGGATTTCCGCATAGCGTTCGCGCGGCATATACGCCATGAATGTGCGCCCCGTGGCCGTGCCGATCAAGGGCACGGTCATGCCCAGGCGTAATTCGAATGGGCTGCTGCGGGCCCCATCCAGCTTGTCCACCACCACGGGGCCGAAGTCTCCCCAGACGCACAGGCAGGTTGTTTCATGCAGCGCCAGTTGCAGCGATTCCAGGTGGGCGCGGGCGATTTCAAGCGCGCAGACGCGATTCATGGCGGAAAGCCCCAGGCGCACCGATGTGGCCCCCAGGTCGTAGTGGCCGCCATCCCCCTTTTGTTGAATGAGCCCAAGCCGGACGAAGCTGATCAGGTAGCCGCGGGCCTTGCTGGTCGACATGCCGGTCAGGCGCGACAGCTCGGTCAGCGAGAGCGCCGAGCCGGCGTCCATCAGGGCGTGGATGAGCTTGAATCCCAGTTCCACGGACTGGATGCCCACTTGCTTGGGAGGCGCGGCGGATTTGGGCTTGGCTGGTGTCATGGCTATGTGCGTGGTTTGCCTGGATTGAAGCCATGATTATCACCTAAATTTTTACTTGACAGTATTGAAACGATTTAACTATATTGATAAAAAGAAAATGTACAGGAGAACGACGATGGCTTGGCTGCGCAACTGCTGGTATGTCGCCATGTGGGCTCAGGATCTCAAGGCCGGCGCCCTGGAATCGCGCACCATCATTGGCGAGAACATCGTGCTGTACCGCTGCGCGGACGGTTCCATCGCTGCCTTGCAGAATCGGTGTCCGCATCGATTCGCGCCGCTGCACATGGGCAAGCTGGGCGCCGACGGCTGTACCTTGCGTTGCGGCTACCACGGCCTGGAGTTCGGCCCCGACGGGCAATGCGTTGGAAACCCGCACGGCGAAGGCCGCATCCCGCCGGCGTTGGCCGTGAAAAGCTATGCGGCGGTCGAGAAGCACAGCCTGGTCTGGGTATGGATGGGCGATCGCACTCCGAACGAGGCCGCCATCCCCGATTACTCGCTTCTGGATGCCGCCGATCAAAGCACCACGAGCGCGCGCGATTGCCTGCAGATGGACGTCGACTATCGCCTCATCGTCGATAACCTCCTGGATCTGAGCCATGTTTCCTTTTTGCACGACGGCATTCTCGGCAACGAGGAAACCATTCGCGCCGACATCCAGGCGGAAGAACGCGACGATACGGTAACGGTCAGCCGCTATATGCCGGACGTCCCGCCTCCCGAGCTGTTCGACATGCTGTTCCGCCGCGACGGCCGGCGCGTCGACCTATGGGCGTCGATGCGCTGGAACGCGCCGGCCTGTCTGCTCAACGACGCGGGCGTCAAGGCGGTGGGCGACGAGCGGCGCAACGGCACGGGCATCTTCGGCATTCATATTCTGACGCCGCAGACCGAGCGTTCCACGCTGTATCACTTTGCCGCGGTCAGGCAGAACCCCATTGCCTTTCCCCCCGACGAGGCGCAGGGCATAGCCCGGCGCCTGACCGAGTTGCGCCGCTATGCCTTCGCCGAACAGGACGAACCCATGATCCGGGCCCAGCAAGCCGTGATCGATGGCGCCGTCGGTCCCCTGGAGCCGGTGCTTTTGCCCATCGACGTGGGGCCGGTGCGCTACAAGCGGATTCTTGAAAGATTGATTCAACAGGAAGCCCTGCCGCACAGGGCGTAAAGAAGCCATGACACTGGCCATACAACGACAACGGAGACAAAACATGAAACGACTCGTAGCGACGGCCCTGGCATTCGGCGCCATGGCAATCAGTCAAGGCGCCATGGCGCAGATAAAGATAGGGATCAGCGTGTCCGAGACGGGGCCGGCCGCTTCGCTGGGCAAGGTCGAGAAAAACGCCTTGCAGATGCTGCCGTCCAAGGTGGACGGCGTCGATGTGAAATACATCATCCTGGACGATGCCTCGGATACGACGGCCGCCGTCAGGAATGCCAGGAAGCTGGTCAGCGAAGACCACGTGGATGCGATCATCGGCTCCACGACCACCCCGAACTGTCTTGCCATGACGGAAGTGGCCGCTGAAAGCGGTACTCCGTTGCTGGCCATGGGCGGGGGCGCCGCCATCGTCGCACCCATGGACAGCAAGAAAAAATGGGTGTTCAAGGCTGTGCAGAACGATGCCATGATGGTGGCTGCCATCGTCCAGCACATGGCCGCCACGGGCGCGAAGAAGATCGGCTATATCGGCTTTTCGGACGCCACGGGCGAAGGCTATTGGAATGCGCTGGTTCCTCTGGCCGCCAAGGCCGGCCTGCAGATCGTCGCGAACGAACGGTATCAGCGCACCGACACCAGCGTTACCGGGCAGACCTTGAAGCTCATGGCCGCCAAGCCGGACGCCATCTTGATCGCCGCTTCCGGCACGCCCGCCGCGCTGCCGCAAAAAGCGCTGAAAGAGCGCGGCTACGCGGGCAAGATCTATCAGACGCACGGCGTGGCCAATAACGATTTCCTGCGCGTGTGCGGCAAGGATTGCGAAGGCACCTACCTTCCCATCGGCCCCTTGCTGGTTGCCGAGCAACTGCCCGACAGCGTGACTTTCAAGCCGGTTTCCCTCGACGTGGTCTCGCGCTACGAAAAAGCATACGGGGCCGGATCCCGCTCCACCTTCATTTCGAATGCCTACGACAGCTTCCTGCTTTTGCAGAACGCCTTCCCCGCGGCCTTGAAAAAAGCGAAGCCGGGCACCGCCGAGTTCCGCGCCGCGTTGCGGGACAGCCTCGAGGCGACCCGCGATTTCAGCGGCACGCAAGGGGTCTACAACATGACGCCCACCGACCATGTCGGCCTGGACGACCGAGCGCGCGTCATCGTGCGGATCCATGACGGGCATTGGGTGCTGGCCGCGTCCGACGGCCAGGCCAAGCCGTAAAGGCGCGGCGGGGCTCTACTTGGGGCTTTCCTTCAGCAGCTGCACGCGCCGCTGCACCGGGAAGAAGCGCAGGTCGTAGCGCTGCTGTATGGAGCCCCAGATGCCCTTGGGCCATTTCATCATGATGACGATGGCAACCAGGCCCAGCACCATCAAGTACCAAGTGCCGTAGTCGGCCAGCAGGCTGCGCATGCCGAAGAAGACCAGCGTGCCGATGATGGGCCCCTCGATGGTGCCGATGCCGCCTATCACGACGATGAAGATGGGAAACACGACCCAGTTCAGGTCGAACGCCGCGGTGGGCGAAATGCGCAGCGCGTTCAGGTAGTACAGGGCGCCGACCAGGCCGGTGCCGAACGCCGCCAGGATGAAGACGCAGAACTTGACGCGCCTGACGTTGATGCCCTGGCTTTCGGAGGCCGCCTCGCTGTCGCGGATGGCGGTCAGCGCGATGCCGAACCGCGAGCGCAGCAGCCAGTACATCAGGGCGATGAAGCCGACGGTGATGGCCACCGCGATCCAGAAAGTGACGGATTCGCGGAATGCCTTGGGGATGCCGCGCATGGCGGTCAGGCTTTGCCCCGATCCGCCGCCCAGCAGCGGCGCGTTCGAGATGGCCAGGCGGTAGATCTCGGCGACCACCCAGGTTCCCACCGCAAAGTAGCCGCCCTTCAGGCGAAACACGATGGCGGCGGTGGGGATGGCGATGACGGCGGCGATGATGCCGCCAAGCAGAATGGACACGAAGGGGTTGATGCCCATGTGGTTGGCGGCAAGGAACAGCCCATAGGCGCCCAGGCCCACGAAGGCCTGCTGGCCGATGGAGATCAGGCCGCCGTAGCCGGCCAGCAGATTCCACATTTGCGCCAGCACCAGGTAGCACATGGCTTCGACCAGAAGCCGCATGAGGCTGGGCTGGGCCCAGAAAGGCAGGGACACCAGCAAGGCAATACAGAGCACGGCGACGACTATGCCCGCCTGGCTGGCCCGGGTCTTGCGCTGAACCGTATAGCGAATGGGTGGGTGCATAGTGTTATGTCCTTGAAAACAGCCCGCTGGGCTTGAACAGCAAGACGGCCAGGAAGACGATGTGGCCGGTCATCAGCCCCCAGGCCGGGCCTATCATGAAGCCCAGGCCTTGCGCCACGCCAAGCAGCAGGGCGCCCGCGAACGTTCCCCACAGCGATCCCAGGCCGCCGATGACCACCGCTTCGAAGGCGTAGATGAGGAAGGTGGGGCCGGCGCCGGGGGTGACGGAGTTCTTCATGCCCATGAACACCCCGCCCACGGCCATGACGGCGAAGGCGATGCCCATGGCCAGGCCGTAGACGTGCAGATCCTTGATGCCCATGAGCTGGGCGGTGTCCCGGTCGTCCGACGTGGCGCGCAGTGTGATGCCCAGGGCCGTGCTCTTGAACAGCCGCGACAGGCCGGCGGTGATGGCCAGGGCGGCCGCTAGCGTGATGACGGGAAACACGCCGAGGCTGATCGGGCCGAACACCGTGAAGCTGGCGGTCGACAAGCTGCCTATCGGCAGTACTTTTGCATCGGCCGAGAAGATTTCCAGCAAGCCGTTCTGGATGATGATGGACATGCCGAAGGTGATGAGCAGGGGCGGCAGGATGTCCTGGCCGAGCGCCTTGTTCAGGACCGCGCGCTGCAGCACGTAGCCCAGCCCGAACATGATCACGACGACGATGGGCAGAGCCGCGAACGGGTTCAGGCCGCTGGCCGAAATGATGACCAGGGCGATGTAGGCAGCCAGGGCGATGAAGTCGCCGTGCGCGATGTTGACCAGTTTCATGACGCCGTAGGCCAGGGACAGGCCGATGGCGAACAGCGCATAGACGCCTCCGGTCAAGGCGCCCTGCACGATGGCGTTTACCCATTCGAACATATGTCTCTCCTCGTGTCGCTGCGCTGGCGGGCCGCGTGGCCGGCCAGCCCGCTAGATGCCGAAATAGGCATCCGAAATTTGTTTCTTGCTGAGCTCGGCCGACTTTCCTGTCAGGGCCACTTTGCCGTGCATGAAGCAGTACAAGCGGTCGGTCATGCGCTTGGCCGTGTCGATGTCCTGCTCGACGATCAATGCCGACGTGCCGTCGCCGGTGATCTTGGGCAGGGCTTCGTAGATGTCCTTGACCACCACCGGCGCCAGTCCCAGGGATATTTCGTCGCAGATCAGCAGCTTGGGGTTGGACATCAGGGCGCGGCCGATGGCCACCATTTGCTGCTGGCCGCCCGAGAGCGTCAACGCCGGGTTCTTGCGCTTTTCCACAAGGGTGGGAAACAGCCCGTACACGCGTTGCAGATTCCATGCCCCCGAACGTCCCGACATTTTGCCCACGAGCAGGTTTTCTTCGACGGACAGGCTGGGGAACAGGCGGCGGCCTTCGGGCACCATGGCGATTCCCATGGCGACGATGTCGCTGGGGTGGACGCCGCCGATGGGCCGGCCGGCGAACGAAATGGCCTGAGGCTCCACCTTGATCTGGCCGCAGATGGATTTCAGGAACGTGGACTTGCCCGCGCCGTTGGCGCCGATGATGGCGACCGACTCGCCCTCCCGCATGGAGAAATCGATGCCGAACAGGGCCTGGAAGTCGCCGTAGAAGGCTTCGAGGTTCTGGACGGTAATCATGCCTGCACCTCCATGCCCATGTAGACGCGCTTGACCTCGGGGCTGTTCATGACCGTTTGCGGATCGCCTTCGGCCAGTTTTTGCCCGAAATTGATCACCAGCAGGCGCGTGGCGACGGCCATGAGCGCATGCACGACGTGTTCGATCCAGATGATGGAAACCCCCT
The DNA here is from genome assembly GCA_040391725.1 of Eoetvoesiella caeni. Taxonomy (GTDB): domain Bacteria; phylum Pseudomonadota; class Gammaproteobacteria; order Burkholderiales; family Burkholderiaceae_B; genus Eoetvoesia; species Eoetvoesia caeni_A. The sequence goes on from JBEBXF010000044.1 coordinate 7,947, forward strand.
GTTTGCGGATGTCGTTGACCATGTCGATCAATTGCAGGGCTTCCTGCTCGGTCAGGCCGCCGGCGATTTCGTCCAGCAGCAGGATTTTCGGCTGCGTGGCCAGGGCGCGCGCCAGCTCCAGCCTTTTGCGGTCGAGCAGCGTCAAGGCGCCGGCAAGGCGGTTCACCTTATCGAGCAGACCTGTGCGGGCCAGGATCTCCATGCACAGGTCATTGGCTTTCTGCCCCGCGCCGCCCGCGCCGAAGGTGGCGGCCACCAGCAGGTTCTCGAACACCGTCATGCCGCCGAAAGGCTGGGCGATCTGGTAGGAGCGCCCGATTCCCAGCCGGCACCGGCGATGGGCGGGCAGCCAGGTGATGTCGCTGTCTTCAAGGACGATGCGGCCGGTGTCGGCCCTGAGATCGCCGCTGACGAGGTTGAACATGGTGGTCTTGCCGGCGCCGTTGGGCCCCAGGATGCCAAGCGCTTCGCCCTGTTCGAGCTGAAAGCTGAGGTCGTCCGTCACCTTGAACGAGCCGAACGATTTCGATACGTTCTCGACGCGAAGAAGAGTGGTCATGGTTGTGTCCTTGCATCCGCCCCGCATCGCCGCGGGGCGGATGTTCTTGCCGTGCCGTTTGGCGGGTTCGTTCGTGTGTTTTCAGCCAAACCGCGCATCAGGCCAGCGGCTTGATCTTGGCCTGCACGGGAATCTCCGGCGCCGTCTCGTTGTTGACGACGAGCAGATCGTAGGGGTGATCTTTGCCCTTGACCCATTGGCCGCCCACCAGCGGCGTCTTGGCGACGTTCTTGACCGGCCCGTTGCCCCATTGCACGTGGCCGATGATGGTGTCGAGCTTGGTCTGGGGAATGGCGTCGCGTATGGCTTCGGGCGAATCGATGTCCTTGGCGCGCTTCAGGACGTCGATGGCGACCTCGAACAGCGAGTGCGCATAGCCCAGCGGCTGGCTCCATTGCCGCTTGGTGGCTGCCTCGTAGGCGTCGGCCAGTTGCTGGGCGCTCTGGCCGTTCAGCGAGGACTTGTACGGGCGGTTCGGGCTCCACCAGCATTCCTGCGTCAGGCCTTCGCCTTGGTCGCCCAGGGCTTCGACCGCCGAGGGAAAGGCCAGCGCCTTGCCGATGGTCACGGCCTTGGGGTTGAAGCCTTGCTGCTTGGCCTGCGTCCAGAAGTTCTTGAAGTCGGGCGGGGTCTGCACCCCGGCGATGATCTCGACGTTGGCCTTTTTATATTCGGACAACAGCGCGGTGAAGTCGGTCTGGCCGTTCTGGAATCGGCCCGCGTCCAGGACGGTGTAGCCCATTTTCGTCAGCGGCGGTGCGATGCCCAGCTTGGGGTCGGCCCAGGCATTGCCGTCGCCGTCGTTGGCGCACAGCAGGCCCACGACCTTGTTGGTGTCGAGGCTCTTCCACATATTGGAGAAGACCGCAATAATGTCTTCCAGGCCCCAGAAGTAGTGGTAGGTCCAGTCGAAGCCTTGTTCCGGCTTGCCGCCGCGGGTAAAGAACCAGGGCTGCCAGGGTGTGGTCGTGGAAATGCAGGGAATCTCGTTCAGCTCGCACTGATCCGAAACGGGGTTGGCGTTTTCGGGCGTGGAGCCCACGATCATCAAGTCGATCTTGTCTTTCAGGATGAGCTCGGCGGCGACCTCGGAGGCTCGATTGGGGCTGGACTGGCTGTCCTTGACGATGACCTCGATGGGGTGGGCCGTGCCGTTGACGGTCACCCCGGCCTTGAGCAGCTCCTGGATGCCGGCAAGAATGAACCGGTCGACTTCGCCGAATCCCGCCAATTGGCCGGTCTGCGGCGTGACGTAGCCGAGCTTGATGGCGCGGCCGGTCTTGGCGAGCGCCAGCGGGCTGATGCCCGCCAGGCCCAGCGCCCCGCCGAAGGCGGAGGCCTTGATGAACGAGCGCCGTTTTTGATTCAGATGCTTGCTGTCATGGTGTGTCATGCTTGTCTCCTGATGTGGTGCCGCTGATGGTTCTTGTGTTGGTTGGGGGTTGTGGTGCGGTGCTTGCTTCACCGGCCGCGCCTTGGCCGTTCGGATGCCGTGCTCAAGCCGCCTCCGCGGTTGCCAGGATGCCGTGCCGCTTCAGGTCGACGGCCAGGCTGTCGACGAGCTCCGGAATGTCCGCCGCGCCGGCGGCGGCGCCGTAAAGGTAGAAGTCGGGGCGCACCAGCATGGCGCGGATTCCGTGTGCGTCCATATAGGCGGCGTATTTGCCGTCGAGGTCGACGAATCCGCCGGCATCGGCGTCGTCCGGCGCCAGGTGCACGACCTTGGCGCCCAGCTTTTCCAGGAAACCCAGGTTCTCGGCCGACAAGGCGGCCCTATCCTGCGCGCCGCGCAGCACCAGCACGAAGCCAAGGCCCACCAAGTCGTCGAAGCGGCCCTTTTGACCGCGATGGGCGATGGTTCCGTGCGGGCTCAGCAGGCCGGCCGGCGCCTTGACGCCGCCGTCCGCGGCGCGATGCAGGATGCCGTCGACCAAAGAGGGGAAGGGCGGGGGCGGCGTGGCCGTGCCGCCAAGGAAGGCGGCATCGCGCTCGGCGGCCACGGCCGGGTCGGGAATGCAGATGACTTTGCCCAGGTACATGGAAAGCTCGATGACATCCCTGGCGTGCGGCCGGCGCTCCGTCTGGTAGGTGTCCAGCAGGCTTTCGTCCGCCTTGCCGCGCAGAATCAGGTTCAGCTTCCAGGCGAGGTTCCAGTCGTCGCGCAGGCCGGCGCACATGCCTTGCCCCATGAAGGGCGGCATGACGTGCGCCGCGTCGCCGGCCAGCATGATGCGTTTGTCGCGCCAGGTTCGGGCGATCAGCGAGCGGAAGTTGTACACCTTGGCGCGCTGTATGATGGCCTGGCCGGGTTTGACCCAAGGCTCCAGTAGTTTCCAGGCCGTTTCCTCGCGCTCGAGTTCTTCGCGCGACTCGTTGGGCAGCCGCATGAATTCCCAGCGCCGGTAGTAGCGGCCGTCGCGGATGCCGGCGGGAACGATGGTGGTCGGGCGCGCCGGATTGCAGTATTGGGCGGCGGGGGGGATGTCCAGTTCTACGCCTTCGTTGGGGAGAATGTCGATGACCAGCCAGTCGGCTTCGAAGCCCAGGTCTTCCTGCTCGATGCCCAGGGAGCGGCGCACCGGGCTGTTGGCGCCGTCGACGCCGACGACGTACTTGGCGCGGGCCGTGCGCGTTTTTCCTGTTGCCGTTTCGCGCGCCACGACTTCGGCGTAGTCGGGGGTTTGCCGTATGTCGGTGACTTCCCAGCCCAGGTTCAGCTCGACTTGCCGGTAGCTGTTGACGGTGGCGTCGAACATTTCTTCCAGGGTGGGCTGGTGGATGAAGTTGACTTCCGAGCCGCCGGAAATCGATTCGGCCGACCAGTCGATGTGCAGCAGCTCCTTCCAGTCGGCGTTGAACCAGCGGTAGGCCGGCGCGGGATGGCTGATGGTGGGCAACTGGTCGCGCAGGCCGATGGCTGAAAGCATGCGGTACATCTCGTGGTCGATGCATACGGCGCGGGGCAGCGGGAAGCGTTCGGGCCACAGCTCGAATACCGAGACGGTGTGCCCTTGCCGGGCCAGGGTCATGGCCAGAACCTGGCTGACGGGCCCGTAGCCCACCTGGATGACGTCGTAGATGGTGTCGTTGTTCGCGTTGCTCATTGTGTGCTCCTGAAATCCTGTGTTTACCTGGGCGGTGTCGATGGCTGCGTGCTTTGCCGTCGTGGCGGCGTACGGGTTCGGGGGAGGCCGCCGTGTTTTCATGTTGCCGGCATTTGTCTTGACGGGAATGTCATTTTGATATTCTACGCATAATGACAATAATGTCAGTATTAGAGTAAACCCGGATTATTGAAGAGAAAAATGGGCAATACACTGAATTGCCTGAAACGGGACTGTGGCGCCATGTTCACGGTTCGTGCCTGGGCTGAATGGTGCATCCGTCCGGACTCAAGCGCGCGGATCCCTTGAATGGGCGCTGCGTCGGGCGCTGGCGCGCAGGAAAGTTTGCCGCGAGGTTGGCGGAATTTCGACGCAGTACAATCCATGTTTATGCCATTTTGAAGTGAATTGGACGTGAAACAAGAAGATCACCGGACACGAGTCGGCCAGGCGCGGCGGGAAAAAACCCGCGCGCTGCTCATGAAAAGCGCTTTGGCGGTTTTCGCTGAAAAAGGTCCCGACCTGCCCGTCATCGAGGATTTCATCGCCGCCGCGGGGGTCGCGCGGGGCACTTTCTACAATTACTTCAGCACCACCAGCGAGCTACTGGCCGCACTGACCGGGGCCATGAGCGACGAAGTGCTGGCCGTGGTGGACGCCGAGGTTCTCAAGTTCGAAGATCCCGCCACCCGGATATGCACGGGCACCCGGCTTTATGTCGGCATGGCATGCCGTTATCCGCTATGGGGCACGTTCCTGGCCCGCATCGGCTCGCGGCACGCGGTGCGGGGCAAGCTGCTCGACACCTACCTGACGCGGGACATACAGACCGGCGTGACCAGCCAGCGGTTTTCCGTGCCCAATGCGGTGGTGGTTCGGGACATTATTCTCGGCTCGATTTTTTTCGGCATCGAAACCATACTCACCGAGCCCAGCATCGAGAACCATGTGGAAGAAATGATGTACGTGGTGCTGCACGGAATCGGCTTGTCCAAGCAGGAAGCCAGGAAAATCGCGTTCATGCCGCTGCCCGAGGCCGGGCCCGTTTCGGGGCCGATATTCTCGGCGTTCAACCCAAAATAACGCCCTACGCTTTCGTGGCGTCGCGCACCATCCGGCGCAGCCAGTCGTGCCCGCTGACCAGTACGATGCCCACCGCCACGCATCCCGCGCCGATCAGGAAGCTGGGATCCAGCGGCTCGTTCAGCAGCCATACACCGAAGACGATGCCGAACAGCGGTGTCATGAAGGAAAAAACGCCCAGCCGCGACGCCAGGTATTTGTGCAGCAGCCAGAACCAGGCCAGAAAGGTGAAGAACGAGACGATGATTGCCTGGAACAGCACGCTGCCCCAGGCCAGGGGCGTGGAGTGGATGGCGGTTTGCCCAAGCGCCACGGCGGCGATCAGCAGCAGGACGAAGGCGGCGATCAACTGGTACAGCAGGGTCTTGGTGACCGAGGTGTTCGACAGGCGCGTGCAGCGGATGACGACGGTGGTCGAGCCC